>CAZOLU010000001.1:0-7068 GCA_964580485.1 uncultured Saprospiraceae bacterium
TCAGGACAAAAGACTGGAATTTAACAAGTAGATAGAAATTTAAACATGCTCTAAATTATAGAATCCCGATAAAATTCAGGGGAAACAATAGCAGGCCTCTAGCCTACACTCTTGAAAATGATCACAAAATTTAAAGAAAGATAGCGTATTTCACGGATAATAACAAAAAAACTGTCGCCTGATCTAAAGATCAGAAGACAGTTATAAGGCCTAAAGTTCACTGGGGCAAGCTTATGGCATGAGGAGGTTAATATTCGTCTTCAGGGAAAAAGAAGTCACTTTTAGTAGGATAGTCATCCCAGATGTCCTCAATACCTTCATACAATTCCCCCTCATCTTCTAAAGCCTGCAAATTTTCAATCA
Organism: uncultured Saprospiraceae bacterium; assembly: GCA_964580485.1. Classification (GTDB taxonomy): domain Bacteria; phylum Bacteroidota; class Bacteroidia; order Chitinophagales; family Saprospiraceae; genus Saprospira. Next base: position 364 of record CAZOLU010000001.1, read on the forward strand.
CCTCAATAGGAGCTCCCGAACGGATAGCATAATCAATCAACTCATCGCGTGTGGCAGGCCAAGGGGCATCCTGTAAATGGGAAGCGAGTTCTAAGGTCCAATACATAAAGAATAACTAATTAAAATGTGGTTAAAAATATTCAAAAATGTGAATTTGATGATGGTTGTTATTTAAATAAGCTGCAAACGTAGCAGTTTGTTTTTTTATTGCAAAACGACAGAGAAATAAATATGTTCCTTTTTTTGATTTTTTTTTGAAAAAATATACTATTTCTAACTCCCTTATTTAATAAACTGATTCTCAGCCTTTTGATTACAGGCATCGGTTTCTAGCTTAAATTATTGGTATTCAGCAATTTTAACCAAGAACTATGGCTTAATTCCATTGTTGATGTTTCCGAAAGAGTTCCCAAAGCACTATACCCAAAGCTACGGAAATATTGAAGGAGTGCTTGGTACCGAATTGTGGAATTTCGATACAGCCATCTACTTGATTCATAACCTCTTGAGCAACACCTTCCACTTCATTTCCCAAGACAATAGCCAGGGGGCTTGTAGGCCAACTAAAATCTTGTAAGGGGATACTGTTGAAGGCCTGTTCGATGGCAAAGACCTGAAAGCCTTCTTGTTGATAGTGCTGAATTGCCTGAACGGTGCTATCAAAATATTGCCAATGTACCGACTGATGTGCCCCAAGCGCCGTTTTGTTGATCTCTCGATGCGGAGGCTGTGCACTAATACCACAAAGGGCCATCTCCTGAAGGGCAAAAGCATCGGCGGTACGAAAGGCAGAGCCTACATTAAGGGCAGAACGGATATTGTCTAAAATTACTACAAGTGGAGTTTTGGGCTGGTTTTTAAACTCCTCTACACTAAGGCGTTGCAATTCGAGTATGCTGCGTTTCTTCATGCTTGTACTTTTGGGGCGAAGTTAAGGAATCTGCGTTAAAATTTGCACAGGATTTGAAAAAAAAGCAGGGATTGCCTATTATCGTAGTTTGCTGGGGCGAGCGAGAACGTAGATAAGCTACGTTCTCGCTACGCGCCCACGCGCGACCTACGGCCTTGTTTGAAACAAGACCGTAGGTATAAGCACTCGCACTAGGCATTCTATCTATTGGCAAAAGCAAACAAAACCCATGAACATATACTGTCGTCTTTTGATAGTGGTCTTGCTGCTCGCTGGGCTGCGCCTGCAGGCGCAGCAGGCCTGGAAAGGCCATTACTTCGAAGCGAGTAGCCACATCGGCGCTATTCTCAAGCATCGGTCTTTTATTCGCATCGAAACCAGCGAACTGCCCCCAACTTATGGGGCAGAACTAAGCTGGGAGTTCAACACTAGTGGGCAGCACTACTGGCATCAAATGAGTGGGTTCCCTCGCTTGGGGGTAGCGCTCTCTTATCAAAATTTTCGAGATAGCCGCTTGGGGTGGGGGCTGGGAGTTATGCCACACATCACCCTTCGCTTTTTCAAGTACAAGCGTATCGAGATGTTTGGGCGTTTGGCGATGGGAATTGGCTATGTCTCCAATCACTTTGATAGTTATTTTAATCCTGATAACAATATTATCGGATCACATTTCAACAACAATACGGGGATTCGTCTTGGTTTTGACGTGGAAGCTACTCGGCATCTCTCTATCCGGCCTACCTTCAGTTTTACCCATTATTCTAATGCAGCTTCTCAGCATCCTAATTTAGGAATCAATGTAATGTCTTTTCATTTGGGACTATTGTACAAGCCCCAACCTTTAGAAGAAAGCGACTATCGCAGCGATCATGACTTACCTGAAAAACATACTGGCCCTACCTTTTGTATTTCAACAGCCATAGGAGTTAATGAAATTGCAAGAACTTATCGAGGCCCTAAATTCCCCATTTTAGTTAGTTCGGTAGAAGGAGGATTGTTCCTTTCTCGGAATAACCGCCTAAAGCTAGGGCTGACACATGAGTATCATCCCTCAAGGACTGCTTTCTTGCTCAACAATGGAACCACTCCGAATCCTGAAGCCAATTGGGCAGGACAGCGCTTCTTGATGTACTTGGGAGATGAGGTTTTGATGGGGCGCTTGGGCCTGACAGCAGAACTCGGATATTACTTATATAATGCACCCATCCCCTTTCCTTTTACTCGTTTGGGCATAAGAGTTTACCCTCTTGATCCTTTAAAACATCGTTTGGCGCCTTATATCGGTATTCGAATGAAGTCACACAATATTGTAGCGGAGTTTTTTGATATTACCATAGGCTGTGCCATTCAGTAGTACAGACTTAACAGCCTTTTAACCCTTTTGCCTAAACAACTATTTGGATCGAGCTGTTTAAATCAGAAATTTAAGTTCAAACCACTTTTTTTATGATGAAATACCTATTTTCGACAGTAGCTTTAATGGCTATCTTGGTGCAAGTGAGTTGTTCGCAGGCACCTACTACAAAAAAAATTACAGCATCTCAAGATCAAAATATTAAAACTATGGAAGGATTAGAAGTTGCTACACTCGGTGCGGGTTGTTTCTGGTGTGTAGAAGCTATTTTTCAAGATTTGAAAGGCGTAAAAAAAGTAGAATCAGGCTATGCGGGAGGGCATGTTGAAAACCCTAGCTACAAAGCAGTTTGCTCAGGAAGTACTGGACATGCAGAGGTGGTTCAGGTGACCTTTGACCCCAAAGTCATCAGTTTTGCAGATATACTAGAGGTCTTTTGGCACACCCATGATCCTACTACCCTCAATCGTCAGGGCGCAGATGTAGGTACGCAATACCGCTCTGCTATTTTTTATCACTCTGATGCCCAAAAGACTACTGCTCAGGAGTCTAAAGCAAAGGCAGATGCCTCTGGAGATTTCCAGAACCCTATTGTTACAGAAATCACAGCATTTACCAATTACTATCCTGCCGAAGGTTATCATCAAGACTATTACAACAATAATGGCAGCACAAATGGTTATTGTAGAGCAGTAATTTCACCTAAGGTACAGAAGTTTAGAAAAAAATATCAGGATAAGTTGAAAGATGAGGTGAAAACGGACAACTAGATATAGTTATTTTATGAACTAGAGGGGGCTCATTCTTGTGTTAGTTGTAGCAAGGTTGAGCCTTTTCTTGTTCTAGAAACAATCAAGGACTAGCATGCTGATTAACAGTGGGATTTTATTATATTTGTAAGTTCTTGTCTATCTTTATTCTGTTTGCAAAAGCATAAGCATGTTATTTTTTTTCCTTCAAGACGCTGATGCCAAAAAATGGTCGAACCTGTTTACCGGTTTAGCCAAAAACCCTGTCAATTTGATGGTCTGGGTAGTAGTCTTGTTGATATTGCTATTTATATTATCACGTTTCAACAACTATTTGGAGGTAAGGGGGGTAAACCGAGCAATTGGTATTACCCGTGCTTTGGTAGGCTCTTTTATGTATTTTATTGTAGCCCCAGTAGTGCTGTTTATATTCCTCAATATGATGGCCTACATTTATAATGCACCTTTAATCAACGTTAGTTTTCTTTGGGATTGGATTTCACTCACAGCCAGTTCCTATTTTTGGTTGCTCAAATGTTTGTTTCAAAGTAAGGGGGTCTTAGGGCAAGAAGAGGCCTATACCATTCATTCTATTGTTAGGGTACTTTGGATTTTAGTACCACTTTCTTTGATTTGGATACGAACTGCTAAAAAGAGGGTAGGACGTTTGCTGCTGATTCCACTGGTAATTGGTGTAATTGTAGTAACTCGCCATAAAAAGGCTCCAGAAACCTTTATTACAACTCCAGAGAACATTACCTATATGCAGCAGCTGCCAGGTATAGGATTTTTATTTAAAGATGATAAAAGCAAATCTCTAGGTTTTGAGAATGGTGGATTGTCACCACTGCAACGCAAAGTGATTGGTGGGGTACTTGTAGTTGTACTACTTTCAGGCTTGGGTGTAGGACTTTTTGGTAAGCAACGAATTGTTGGTCTAGTGATTACAATGCTAGGCGTTTTTGGTCTAATGTTTATTGCTCCATCTACCAAACAAGATAATATTGTTGTTCCTAAAAATAAAGCACATCCTTTTCACCATGATATCGACAGTTTGGTCGCTCGTTTAGATAGTATATACATCATCGAAGGAGATGAATCTTTGGAGGTCTATGAATTGACGGTAAAAATTGATCAAGCTTATCAGGCGCAACAACATAAAGAGGAGTTCCCCGACTCACTTTGCGCACGTTATAAGCGTTATTTTTATGACCGATGTAATTAGCCCTTGCCCAATTCCTATTTTAAAGATTATTGTGTAACTTTATGCTGCTTTTTTAGTTTACTCAACGCAATACGCTGCCCAACAGCAGCATTCTCTAAACAAAAACTCAAATCAAAGCTATGGGAAGGAAGCCGGTTGATAAGGAACGAATTGATGATCCTGAATTGAAAAGCAAATGGATTAAGCAACTGTCTGGAGTGTACCTGCGCAATGGTCTCACCAAATTTACCATGGATGACATAGCCTCCAAACTTGGAATTAGTAAGGCCACCCTTTACAAATACTTTGCCTCTCGGGAAGAGATTCTGGATGAGGTAGTGCAGATGAGAATCCGCCAAATTGAAGTTTTTGAGGAATATTTGGCCGATGACCAAATTGCCTTTACCGAACGCTTCTTCCAAACTATTAAAGAAGCTTCCTTGATGCTGGCAGAAATGTCTAATCAGTTTTTGATGGATACCAAACAACTTTATCCCGAACTTTGGGTCAAAATGCGAGAGTTTCAAGATCGGGCACTTTTTGTGGCAGAAGCTTTTTACAAAAAGGGAATTGAGGCCGGAATTATGAACGATATCAACCCTCGTTTGTTAGCCTTGACAGACAAAATGTTTATTCGCGCAGTGGCCGATGAAAGTTTCTTGGAAGGCTATGATATTACTTTAGAGGAAGCCTTTGATAATTACTTTTTGATGAAAAGTCATGGCATTTTTAAAAATGAACACTTAAAAACGAATTGAGAACCCTATAGTTTATTTCTATTTTAATGGTTGATACTACTTTTTATAAATTAAAGGTAAAGGCTATTGATGCTACTACCGAAGATGCGGTCGTCCTTACATTGGCAGTACCAGCAGAATTAGAGGATAAATTTACATACCAACATGGGCAGTACCTCACCCTACGCTTTCAGATCAATGGCCAAGAGGAACGACGAGCCTACTCCCTTTGCTCTAGTCCAATCGTTGACCCAGATCTGCAAATTGGAGTAAAGCGGGTAGAAGGTGGAAAGGTTTCTAATCATATTAATGACAACCTCAAACCTGGAGATGAAGTAGAGGTCATGCGCCCTCAAGGCCACTTTACGACCAAACTCAATGCCGATCACAAAAAAGATTACTTCCTCTTTGGTGGGGGAAGTGGAATTACCCCCCTATTCTCTATCCTCAAATCAGTTTTAGAAAAAGAACCTAAAAGTCGAGTATTTTTGTACTACCAAAATCGACATGAAAATAGCATTATGTTCAAGGAAGAACTAGCAGCCCTGCAAAAACGCTACGATGGGCAATTGGAAGTACAGCATATTCTAAGCCGACCCAAATTCGAAAAAAAAGGAGGATTCTTGGGCATGTTTGCCAAAAAGGTAACGCAATGGCAAGGTGAAACAGGTCGCATCGACAAAAATAAAGCCACCCGCTATATCAACCAACATCAGGCTACGGATGGTCGGGTCGAAGAGTTCTTCCTTTGCGGCCCTTCTGGCATGATGGAAACGGTAGAAGGAGTCTTGAAAAATAAAGGAATAGAGAGCAAACATATCCACAGAGAGTGGTTCGTAACCGAAGAGGATCGTAAAAGCCCCCAAACAGCGGCTGGATCGGCTGGCGGAGCTACGGTCATCGCCACAATTAGTGGCGAACAGTTTACCGTAACACTCAAACCCAAGGAGACCATTCTAGAGGGCCTGATGCGTCAAAAAGCTGATCCCCCCTTCTCCTGTATGAGTGGCGCTTGTTCTACTTGTATGGCTAAGGTGACCCTGGGTGAAGTTAAAATGGCACGTTGTATGGCTTTAGATGAGGAAGAGGTCGCCGATGGGTTTATCCTAACCTGTCAGGCGGTACCTACCACGGATACTGTCGAAATTACTTATGATGTATAGAGCTGAACTATGAAGAAAATTAAATTGATAGACATCGCTTCTGCACGATCTGGAGATAAAAACAATATCTGCAATATTGGCGTGTTGGCTAAAGATGCAGAAAGCTATCAGCTCTTGAAAACATACCTGACCGCAGAGCTGGTTAAAACACATTTTGGCCCCTTGATCCAAGGACAGGTACAGCGTTTTGAGTGGGATGCTATCGAAGCTTTAAATTTTGTTTGTCATGGGGCTTTGGATGGTGGGGCATCTCGCTCAATGCGCGTGGATAGCTTGGGCAAAAACTTTTCTAGCCATCTCCTACGTTTGGAGTTGGAAATTGCCTAAAATTAGGACCTCAACACAGGCCTCCTAAGTTCGCTTCGCTCATGGTTTCTGCCAGACTTCTGAATTTAAGGAAGCACTGCTGTTTTTAGGGGCACCCAAGGGGTCGCTACGGTCAGCAGCTATCGGCCCTGCGGTCTGCCGCTCCTCCTTTACACTCCAAGAGCGGCCCTGCTTCCCATCGCTAGGCCAACTCCTAAATCTCAAAAATTAGAATAACCCACAGGATCCAGAAATAAAACCACCCGTTTTATAATTTCACAA
>CAZOLU010000001.1:7078-29825 GCA_964580485.1 uncultured Saprospiraceae bacterium
CTTTGCCCAGCCCTACAAAGTATAATGCCTTAATTACGAAGTCATTAGTAGAAAATTAAGAGCCCCCCCCGTACTTAGAAAAAAGTTAAAAAATTTTAACAAAAAAGTAGTTACCTTTTTAGAAAATGAGGGATATAGAATTGTAACTAAAAAGCTGAGTGACATTATAACAATATAAGCACCACAAAAAATTGGTTCAGCAAAAAAGAATTTGATCAATTACCTAAGTAGAGGTGCTAATTGCTTCAATAAAAAAAACTTTAATAAAATGAAAAATCTATTTTTCGTGATTGCACTCCTAGCAATCGCCCTGAACTCTTATGCTCAAACACAGCAGGTTGAAATTACTTTTAATCATGGTCATTTTGATAAGCTCTATCATCCTCTTCATGCTGGAGGAGAACGACACTCCGTAGAATGTGCCGAGATAAAAAATGAGCACCTAAGTTTTTTACTCGATGCAGTAAAATATACCGAAATCTCAGCAGATCATTTCAAGCTATGCTATGCTAATATTCAAGTGTATAATTCAGTAGCTCATGGATTTGCGGTATATGATTATCAACTAAAGCAATATCTCATTTTGTTAGAAGACAACAAATTTGATGCATTAGAACCACTCCAGCAAAAAATAATTCTACTCCATGAATTTGCTCATGTAGTAGAAGACCATGCAAGAAACCATGAATTAGAGCGTAAACAACAAGAAGGACATGCTGATGAACTAGCAGGCTATCTTTTCGCCTATATGAACTTAGGATCTGAAAGAGATTTAAAAAGAACAATGATTTCTCTTTATGGGAATGACTCTGAGGTGCATAATCCTGAATATCCTTCTGGTCGTAAACGTTGGAAATTAGCGTTGGATGGTTATAAATTCGCAAAAAAGGAAATGAAATACAACAGAAAAGTTGAACGTATTATGCAACGACTATTCAATGAAATTAAAGATGAAAGCGTATTTAAAGATTAGATCAGCTGCAAAAGCAATAAACAAAAAATATTTAAGTCTGTAAAAATTTTAATTACTGACAACTCGGGATAAAAACACTTCTAGATAAATCAGTTGTCTTAAACAAAAAAACGCCTTAATCATGAAAAAGCTACTTAATATTTTCCTCCTGTTTATATTAACCTTTATTGGGGTTAGCGGTTTTGCCCAAGATGTAGGTTTTAGAGCAGAAATGGAATACACTATGAAGAATCTGGAGAAGTACAAAGCAAAAGTTGACCGTTATGCCCCCACTGCTTATTTTAAATTTGTAAATGAATACAACAAAATCGTCTTTGGAGTTAATGAAAGCTATAAAAAGGCGGCAAAAAAAATTGCCAAAGGCTACACTTTAGTAAAAGCAGACCGAGTACTTCGAGAGGGGCGTCCTATACAAGAAGCCGTTAGTGCATACGAAGATCGTGCTTATTCATTAATGGTAGACATTGATCAAACTTTAACGGCTGCAGTACATGAAACTTTTAACGTCCCTTCAAACCTTAAAGACAAAGTTGGTAGAGCTATGGAAGTACTTGCTCCTTGGATTATGAAATTGGAACAGCACTTTAAAAATAAAGCTTGTGCCCAAGCTAAAGCCTTCTATGAAGGTGCGTCATGGAAAACATTTGAAGACCTTTCTTCAAGCTCTACAGAAGTTGAAGTCGATTTTAGCTTTTTAAAGACTTGTGGCTGCAACTAATGCATACAAGAAAGCTTTGCTGCGCCTAGGCGCAGCAAAGCTTCTACCAATTCTGGCTATTCAACAACTACCTATCAAGTCATAAAACAGCTCCTATTCCCCTTCCAATTTCCAATCAGGGATAAAACTGCTACCTTTGCTATAAGGTGCCCCCAACTTGTAGAGTTGCTCCTCTATCTTTTTGATTTCCTGATCAATAGAACTAGCCGTCACTAACGCATCTTCCAAAATTTCGCCTGCTTCACGATAGTGGGTTTCGGCCCATTCAGGTACCTTAGAAGTAGATCCCCAAATATTGCCCATGGTAATTTCAATTCGAGCAGAAAGCGATGTTTTGGTTTCAAACTCCCGAGAAGATAGACTACGATCTCCATACAATACGATTCCCAACTCTTTGAGTTGTTTCTCCAAATTATCCAACCATTCAAGGAGTGCCAAGTCGGCCTCAGGGGTCTGCATTACCGCTTTTTTAAGGTGTTGAATGCGATCATTCATATTGCTATACACCTTAGCCAAACCTCTTGTAGCTCGACGCATTTTACTAAACTTTACCTCAAAGGCATTTACAGCCGCCAAATCCTCAGCCCCCAGCGTAGCATTATCCAAAGATTTGATAGTAAATGCTGTTTTTTCGCTAAGTTCCGTTACTTTACCTTGTACAACTTTATGAAACTGCACGGTATATTGCCCTGGCGCAGCCAGTGCACCAGTAGCACGAGAGCCATAACGCCCAGGTTCACGCTCCTGCAATTCAACTGGCACTAAAGACTCATAGCGAAAATCCCAGTGCAAGCGATTCAAGCCCTGACGAGGCTTAGTTTTCAGGCGACGCACTAGCTCTCCCCTACTGTTGCGAATGCTAGCAATTAGGTAAGGTGCATTTTCCCAATCTTCGGCATGTAGCTCTTGTAAACTTGGAAATGGCACATCTTCCTTTGCTTTAATCAACTCCTTTTCTCTTTTCTGTCGAGCATCTTTAATCGACATAAATGTAGTGTCATTGAAAAGATAGCTAAAAGTAGCTGCTACGGGGGGATTGGCTGCCGTGTAATAAGATTCGCCCTGATTGGCCTTCCCACCCAAACCCAAAGGACGACTTTCAATAAACATCCAAGCATCCTTGATGGGATAAACTACTAAACCCTGTTTCATATCCTCCTCTTTGTAGTATCTAAGTGGGGTATAATCATCCAACACATAAAAAGAACGCCCAAAAGTTGCTAAGACCAAGTCGTTTTCACGTCTTTGAATTTCGAGATCTTTTACGGCAATCGTTGGCAAACCTGCTTTGAGTTGATGCCAGTTTTTTCCTCCATTATTAGAAAAGAAAACACCAAATTCTGTACCTGCAAAAAGGAGCTTAGGATCTTCATGATCTTCGGCGATATCATAAACGGTGCCCCTTTCGGGTAAATCTCCATGCACTGCGGTCCAAGAACTGCCCTTATCTGTACTTTTGTAGATATAAGGTTTAAAGTCCCCTCTTTTGTGATTGTTGAATACTGCATACACGGTATTTTCATCATGCAAAGATGTTACTAAAGCATTCACATAAGTCATTTCTGGCACCACCCCTACTTTTTCAATCTTACGCCAATTGCCTCCAGCATCTTCAGAAACTTGGATCAAGCCATCATCTGTTCCTACATACAGCAAACCTTCCTTTTTCGGAGATTCATCAAAGGCTACAATATTTCCAAAAATCGTGGTACTCTTATTTTTCATAACTGCATCCATACTCCAAACACGCCCCATTACCTCCATTTTATTGCGGTCGAGCTGGCGAGTTAGATCAGGCGAAATAACGGTCCAATCATCCCCTCGGTTATCAGAGCGGTAAACTTTATTGGCACAAAAATACAAACGCTTGTGATTGTGGGGGCTGATGAGCAGAGGAGCATCCCAGTTCCAACGCAGAGCTGGTTCATCCTTGGCTTCTAAGGGCTTGATGCCCACACGCTGTCCCGATTTTTTATCATAGCGCACCAACCAACCATATTGCGCTTGCGCATAAATGATATTGGGATCTTTGGGGTCGATCTGCGATTCAAAGCCATCTCCCCCATTGGTAATAAACCAATCAGAGTTGACGATACCTGCTGCATTGGTAGTTCTTGAAGGGCCTCCCATACTGTTGTTATCCTGTGTACCTCCATAGATATAATAAAAAGGCTCTGAATTATCCACTGCAACTTTATAGTATTGGGTGAGTGGTAAATTCGATTTATAATGCCAGTTTTGGGCATGGTCCCAAGTTTCGTAGATACCGCCATCACAACCTACAATCCAGTGATTGGTATTATTGGGATCAATCCAGATGCAGTGATTATCAACATGCTTGGATTTTTCACCCGTACGCTTAAAGCTTTTCCCACCATCTTCGCTATGGTGTAGCCAGGTATTCATAGAAAACACCTTATCCTTATCATAGAGATCACAAAAAATTTCTTGATAATAATTGCCAGAAGTGGCGTAACCTGAGCGTTTTCCCCAGCTTTCCCCTCGATTGGTAGAGCGGTAAAAGCCCTTTTTTTTGCCAGTAGCCTCTACGATAGCATAAACATAGTCGGGATCGGCAGGCGAGATCGCCAATCCAATGCGCCCCACATAATCGCCTTGGGGCAGGCCGCCTTTGAGGCGGCGCCAGGTCTTGCCCCCATCAGTAGATTTATGTACTGCCGAGCCAGGTCCTCCACCAAGATAGGTAAATACATGACGGCGGCGCTGGTGCGAGACGGCATAGATCAGGTCGGGATTTCGAGGGTCGAGGTGTACTTCACTTACCCCCGTATGCTCATCAATTTCGAGGATACATTCCCAATTTTCGCCCCCATCAATGCTTTTGTAAAGGCCTCGCTCCCCCCCAGCCGACCAGAGCGGCCCGTAGGCTGCGACATAAACTACATCCGAGTTGCGGGGATCGACCTGAATCATTCCGATATGCTCGCTAGATTGGAGTCCCATATTTTTCCAGCTTTTCCCTCCATCTAGCGATTTGTATACCCCATCGCCATAGGCTACCGAGCGTTGGTTGTTGTTTTCGCCCGTTCCGGCCCAAATAACGTGCTCGTTGTTGGGGTCCATGCGCAAGCAACCGATAGAGTATGAGCCATAGCTGTCAAAAATCGGATAGTAGGTAGTTCCGGCATTATCTGTTTTCCAAATTCCTCCAGAAGCCACTGCCACGTAGTACTGTGCGGGATTTTTGGGGTTTACTGCTAAATCGGCAATACGGCCAGAGTGTGTAGCAGGACCAACAGAGCGGAATTGGAGTGCGCCCCAGTTGGGCATCTTTTGTTTTTCGACCTCTGCGGTTTCTTCCTTAGCCTTTTTGGCGTTCTTTGCTCTTTGTGCAAAGCTGGGTAGGCTGATGCAGAGTAGCAGGGCGAAGCATAAAAATCTCATATCTTATAGTTTTTAGAGTAGTATAACTTTTAGGAACAAGGCCTAGCGATGGGAAGCAGTGCCGCTCCTGGAGTGCAACGGAAGGGCGGCAGACCACAGCCTTAGCTGTGGGCCGATAGCTGCTGACCGTAGCGACCCCTTGGGTGCCCCAAAAGCATTAAATCAGAGCTTAAAGATACAAGATTCTGAGGAGTTCGCAAGTTGATTTTTGTGTAAAAAGCTTATTCCTTGGGCTCTTTTCCACAGCGCTGTTCCCATATATTTAGGCTGGAGTTGCCCGAGCCTGGAGTGGCATGTTGGTACTCTTTGAAATACTAGCAGGCTTTGCTGCTATCGCCTTCTGCTTGCTGATTAGTATTGGTTGGGGCTACGGAGATGGGTGGATCTTGCGCTATCTCTTTTGGGTTGAAGTTGCAACTTAATAGTATAGCATTTAGCAATAGTAGTAAGCAAAAAGATGTATTGAATGACATAGTTGTTGGGTTTAAGTAAAAAAATACTGGTATTTTCTTACTTTAAGTGGGGATAATTCTCTAATTTCAGCAGACCGCCAAGAAACTTTTTTTAAACAACTTCAAAATAACATAAAAACGACAATATTCCATGAAATCAAAGATTCTTGATCGCTTTTTGCGCTATGTTAAAGTAGATACCATGTCTGAATTTGGGGTAGAAAAAATACCAAGTACGGACAAACAGTGGGTTTTGGCCAAACAAATTGTAGAAGAGCTTAAAAATATTGGGCTTTCGGATGTTAGTTTAGATGAGCATTGTTATATTATGGCAACACTTCCGGCAAATACCGATAAAAAAATACCAACCATAGGTTTTGTGGCTCATATAGACACCTCTCCGGACTTTATCGCCGATAAGGTTAATCCTCAGATTTGGGCCAACTATAATGGTGGGGACTTGGTTTTGAATGAGAAGGAGAATATTGTTTTGTCGGTCAAGGAGTTTCCTGAATTACCTCAGTTTAAGGGGCAGACCTTGATTACTACGGATGGAACCACCCTACTAGGAGCTGATGATAAGGCAGGGGTGACCGAAATTGTATCTGCTATGGAATACTTGATTGAGCATCCTGAAATTGAACATGGTACTATTCGAATTTGCTTTACGCCTGATGAAGAGGTAGGGCGTGGTGCCGATTTGTTTGATGTAGCGAAGTTTGGAGCAGAGTGGGCCTATACCATGGATGGCTCGGAAGTAGGCGAATTGGAGTATGAGAACTTTAATGCAGCCTATGCCAAGGTAAAGATTCAGGGAAAAAGTGTGCATCCGGGCTATGCCAAGGGTAAAATGATTAACTCGACCTATCTCGCGGCTGAATTTATTCAGGCTTTGCCCAAGCTAGAGGTTCCTGAGCATACAGAGGGCTATGAAGGCTTTTATCACCTCAACTCTATGGAAGGTACGGTAGATGCAACGGAGTTGTTGTATATTATTAGAGATCATGATCGAGAAAAGTTTGAGGCTCGAAAGCAACATTTTATTCATTTGGTAGAGGAGTTTAATCAACAACATCAGGATTGTATCACACTAGAGCTTAAAGATCAGTATTATAATATGCGTGAAAAGGTAGAACCCGTGATGCATATTGTAGATATTGCGGAACAAGCGATGAAGGACTTAGATATAGTGCCTAAGATTAAGCCCATTCGAGGGGGGACGGATGGTTCTCGGCTTTCCTACATGGGTTTGCCTTGCCCCAATATTTTTGCAGGAGGGCTCAATTTTCATGGCCGTTTTGAGTACGTACCTTTAGAATCTATAGTTTTGGCCACCCAAGTGATTGTAAAGATTGCGGAGAATATGGCAAAGATGGATTGGGAATAGCGCGTTGGCTTTTCTAATGTAGACAGGAGTTATCCCTTTGGGGTTAGATGCTAGACTAAGAGACCCAAAGACTAGATGATATACGTCTTGTCTTTGGGTCTCTTAGTCTAAAAGCGTAGCGGTCTAAGTGTCTCTAATGCAACTTTGGTCTACTTTATGGACTTGAGGTAAGGGATGACCTATGTTTCTACACAAAGCTGCTCCTACAAAGCCCCTCCTCTATCCAACTCTCGCAAAGCCGCTTTTAAATCATCATCTTGTTCCTGCAACACCCGAATAAAGCCTTCGTCGCCAAAAAGCTGCTCGGCAATATGAGCTTTGACAAACATACGGATTCGGGCTTTACAAGCTTGCCAAGCCTGTGGGTTGGCTTGGAGATCGGAGCTATGCTCTAACGCGTAGTTGTGAAACTGCTCTAGCACTGCATTGGAAGGTTGGTAGTCCGCAACAAAACGCTCGAGCTCGCCATGATAATCTCCAAATTTTCTAAAATGCTGATCCATATATCGATAGACAAAAGGAACAACCTGATTGTTGATCACCAAATAGTAGCTGTTGCGAGTAACCGTATCTAAGGGTACAAATACATCGGGGATAATACCTCCGCCCCCATAAACGCTGCGTCCTCCAGTGGTTTTATACACGGTAGAATCCACTATTTTGATGCTATCCTCATAATAGAGTTCTCCTGAAGCATAGCGACGGTCGAGGTCATGGCTATAATCGTCTAGTCCATTTTCATAAGAACGCTGAATCAATCGCCCAGAGGGGGTATAATATCTTGCCACGGTAAGGCGTAGAGCTGAGGCATCGCTTAGGTCATACTGTTCTTGTACCAACCCCTTCCCATAAGAACGCCGCCCAACAATCAACCCTCGGTCATTATCTTGAATCGCTCCGGCCATAATTTCAGAGGCAGAAGCAGAACCCTCATCAATCAACACCGCAATTTTTTTAACACTAAAAAAAGGCTTTCCACTAGATTTGTATTCCTTTCGCTTATAGCTGCGCCCTTCGGTATAAACGAGCAAACGCTTTTCTTTGAATAACTGTGTCAAAATATTGGTAGCTTCTTGCAAATAGCCGCCTGGATTGTGTCGAAGATCAATGACCAAATCTTCTAAGCCTTTTTCAATAAGTGTTTCCAAGGCGGTCATAAACTCTTTGTAAGTTTTGGCACTAAAGCGGGTGATTTTGATATAGCCTGTAGTTTTATTGAGCATAAAAGCCGTTTCGATGCTCTTTTTGGGAATCTTTCCTCTTGTTACACTAAGGCTCATAGGCTTGTTTTGCCCACGGCGTAGCACGGTAATATTCACAGCAGTACCGCCCTCTCCTTTCAATCGTTCGATGACTTCAGCATCACTCAAGTTTTGTCCTGCAATAGTAGAATCATTTACCGACAAAAACTTATCTCCCACTTGTATTCCAGCCTCATCTGAAGGTCCTCCCTTAATGACATTAGCCACCGTGATGGTATCCTCCAACATAAAGAACTCTACCCCAATTCCTTCAAAATCCCCTTGCAAGGACTCTTTAACATCCTGTAGTTTTTCAGCAGGGATATAAGCCGAGTGTGGATCTAGTTCCTTTAGTAATCCACGAATTGCCGCATCTTCTAATTTCTTGAGCTCAACCCCTTCTAAATAACGAGCATCGACAAAGCGCAGGATTTCATCAATCTTCCCCACCCCTCTAGGATGTTTATGCTTGACCCCATCATCGGAAAGCACCATATAAGATTGGGGAGCTTGCGTTCGAATAGAAAGCCCTACAATTACACCAATGCACAAGGCTACGGCTAATAATACCGGAAACCAGACACCAATACGCTCTTTGGGAGTTAGGGGACTATGGTTTGAAGGTTGATTTGTCATTATTATTTAAAAATTTGGCAATGGTCTTGATAAAAAATGGAGCATCAGAGTATGTTTAAACTTTTAGAGTTTTGTGCTGAGATAAGGCTCTTTTGAGTGAAGATAGCAGCGCTACCTGAACGAAAAAAGCCGCCATATCAGGGCAAAAGACTGGAATTTAACAAGTAGATAGAAATTTAGACATACTTTTAAGCTTTGTTTGTGAAGAACGTTAAAAAAATGCAGCTTTTTTTATAAATTCAATAAAATTTTTGAATAAGAGTTCAATCAAAAACAACTTAGATTGCTTTCCAAATCGCTAATTTAATAAAATGAAACTAATTGCGGATAGTGGTTCGACAAAAACAGATTGGTATTTGCTAAATGACAAAGAAAAACATCTCTTTTCGACCCTTGGACTTAATCCAGTTGTATTGAAAACAGCAGAAATTGCACGATGTTTAAAAGAAGAGCTCCTAGCACAACTCCAAACATGGCAAATGCATATCAAAGAAGTTTATTTTTATGGGGCAGGCTGCTCCGCAACAGAAAAAGTCAACTTGATGCAAGGTCTATTACAAGAGGTTTTCCCCAATGCCCAAAAGCTCAGGGTAGCCAGTGATTTGTGGGCAAGTATTTTTTCTAGTTGTGGTGATGATGCTGGTATTTGCTGTATTTTGGGAACGGGCTCGAATGCTTGTGTATATGATGGGCAAGAGATTATAGACCAGCTACCTTCTTTGGGCTATATTTTAGGTGATGAGGGGAGTGCTTTGCATATTGGAAAATCCTTAGTTTCTGCTTATTTTTATCGAGAAATGCCTATAACCTTGGCCAAAGATTTTGAATTGGTTTATTCGCTTCAAGAGCACCAATTTGTACAGCAGCTTTATAGCAGCACGGCCCCCAATCGTTTTTTGGCGAGCTTTAGTCAATTTGCTAGTCGTCATCGGCAGCATCCATTTATCCAACAACTTTTAAGCCACTGCTTTAGTGAATTTGTGGAGCGTCAATTACTTCATTTGAAAGGGCATAGCAGCTACCCTATACATGCCGTAGGTTCTATTGCTGCGGTATTTGAGAAAGAATTTACTCAGGTACTTCAAAAGTATCATTTGAATAAAGGTTTAATCCAGAAATCTCCTTTTCCCAAACTCTTAGATTATCATCTTCAATAGACCCAGACTTATGTATAAAAAACGAGCAAGCATAGACGATACCGATCGCCAGATTCTCAACATTCTGATGCAGGATGCTAATACCTCTTATGTAGATATTGCCAAGCAGATTCATGTTTCTCCTGGTACAGTACATGTGCGGATGAAGCGTCTGATTCAGGAGGGGATGGTGCAGAAAGCTTTTTTGAATGTAGATTATGCCCGGTTGGGTTATGATATGATTGCTTTTTTAGGAATTTACCTAGAAAAAAGTTCCATGTACTCCTCGGTCATTGATGCCCTTTATCGCATCCCCGAGGTAGTCAATGCACATTATACCACAGGCAATTATAGTATTTTCATCAAAGTGATTTGCCGAGATACCGAAGATCTCAGGCGGGTACTCTATGAACATATTCAGGAAATTGAGGGTATTCAGCGTACCGAAACCTTTATCTCCTTGGAAGAAAGTATCCACCGAAACATTATCATTCCTCCTTTAGAAGAATAAGTGCAGTGTAGCAAGCATTATTTTTTCAAAAAAGGATCCATTTCTTCCTCAATTGCTTTACGGCGTTCCATCAGGCGAATAGCATAAGCTTCTAAAGCCTTATCCTTCTCCTCCTCTGGTATCCACTTAGGCACTGGAGTAGGCTTTCCATCTTCATCTAAGGCTACGAAAATGATAATGCAGTGGGTGTTTTTGGTCCAATTTTCTTCCCAAAGTGAGCCCGACCATACATCTACGGAGATGTGCATACTTGAGGTGCCTGTATAAATAACTTTTGCTTCAAGTTTGACCGTATGTCCAATCTGTATCGGTTGGAAAAAGCGTATTCCCCCCACATAAATGGTTACACAATAACGTTTACTCCAGGTGGAAGCACAGGCATAAGACACTTGGTCGATCCATTTCATTACCGCTCCCCCATGTACTTTGCCTCCAAAATTGACATCCCTAGGCTCCGCCAAAAAAGTAAAAGTTGAAATTCGTTTATCTCCAGGCATTTTTATTTAGTTTTAGAATCCAATAATACGATACTTTGAAGATAGCAGAAGTTTTAAACTTTCAAAAAAATGTTATCAAATGGTTATTTCTATTTCTAAAAAAACATTTTTCCTTATCTTTAGGTATATTAGTAAAACTATGCAGCAACGAACACTCATAAAACGCTATATCTCACCACTTTTGGTACTTCTTATCCTTTGCTCCAGCATTGGTATAAGTAGTTATGAGCGTTTTTGTAGTTGTACAGACCAGGAATATCACTCTCTATTTATCAAGAACCAAGGGGATTGTTGCAAAAAAGCACCCTCTAAAGCAAAGGAACAGCATAGTTGTTGTAGTAAAAGCAAGGCAAGTTGCAGTCTAGCTCAAGCAGAACATCCAAATTTAGAACAGAATTGCTGTGATACCGAAGTAAAGTTACTAGCGTTGGACATAGATGCGCCCCTTGAACTTAGCGTTGATCTAGAATTAAAGACTCTTGGGGTGATGCCCAATTTTCCGACCATACCTTTGCTTGCTTTACCAAAAGCTACTCAAGCTTTTGAATATGAAGAATGGAACCGAGTTGAGCGACACCGCAGCAATGCCCCGCCCCCGCTCAAGGCAAGTGATCAGATTCAAACCACACAGATAATGCGTTGTTAGCCAAAGATCTATACTCAAATAGATTCATATTTTTATTGGTTAATAATAAAGCGCATAATAATGAAACATCATATCATATATATTGGTATTGGACTCTTACTATTGTTCAATATTCAGCTTCAAGCACAAACTAAATTTTCGGGTTGGGTATTCAACAGCGATGGAGAGGCACTAATTGGAGCCACCGTATACTGGCAAGATAGCAGTAGTATAGGAACGGTGACCGATGCAGAAGGTTGGTTTGAAATTCCCCGTTTGGATACCTCCAATGGGTATATCTTAGAGATTCGACATGTTAGTTATGAAATGGTCGAAGTTGAAATTTTTCCTTATGAGAATCATCTACGCTTAGAGGTTTCTATGGATCTTATTATGGATGAGGCTGTGGTTATTGAAGAAATGCAGAGAGATGCCTTTACGTCTACGGTAAATCCACTCAATGTAGAAACCTTGAGCTCTTGCGAGTTGAAAAGAGCAGCTTGCTGCTCCCTGGCCGAAAGCTTTGAAAACAATGGCTCGGTAAATGTAGGGTTTAGCGATGCTGTAACAGGAGCTCGAGAGATTGAAATGTTGGGATTAAGAGGAATTTATACCCAAATGATGGTAGAAAACCGCCCTACCCTCAATCGACTAGGGAGAGCCTATGGCTTGGAATATATTCCTGGCTCTTGGATTGAAAGTATTCAAGTTTCTAAAGGAGCCAGTACGGTGCGTAATGGGGTGCAGGGCATGACCGGACAAATCAACACCGAGCTCATCAAGCCTCAAAATACAGATCCGCTCTACGTCAACCTTTATGGAAGTCATTTTGGTCGTTTTGAGTTGAACACCAATTTGGCACATAAGCTAAATGATCGCCTATCTACGGGATTACTTTTTCATGCCAATTACTTAGGCACTGAAATTGATCACAACCACGATCATTTTCTGGATGTCCCCAAAAAACAACAGCTCAATGCCATCTGGAGGAATGTCTACAAATTGCCTGATCTTCATGCAGAATTCAATCTTCAAGGAATTTTAGATCAACGCATTGGTGGACAAACCGCTGGGCTCTTTGAAGCTCATGATATGGCAGTCCCCAACCGTTTGTATCAAATTCAGAACAATACTCGTCGAGTAGAAGCTTTTGGTAAAATTGGATATTTGGGATTTGAGAATCCTTACCAATCTGTGGCAGTAATTTACGGTGGAAATTGGCATCAAATGGATGGCTTTTTTGGTGATCGAAATTATGATGCCCAGCAATTGTCTTTTTATACCAACATCATTTTTCAAACGCCATTAGATCTAGACCAGAAACACAACCTTAATGGAGGATTAACCTACCAATATGATGCTTTCCAAGAAACTTTTGAAGACATCAACATGAACCGCATTGAGCAAATCAGTAGCCTCTTTGCAGAATATGATTTCCAACACAGCATCAATCCCAACAAAGGATCGGCAGTAGGTCTGATTTTGGGAGTCAGAGGAGATTGGGTACAGACCAACAATTATCAACAAATTATTCCATCTCCTCGATTAAACTTCAAATACAACTTCAACGAAGACTTTATCCTACGGCTTTCAGGGGGTAGAGGCATGCGAGTACCCAACCTCTTGATAGAAAACTTCCGCTACATGGCTACGGCAAGAACCTTTGATGTGCAAGAAACTATTTTGCCAGAGCTAAGCTGGAATTATGGATTGAACCTCACACAGGCTTATACCCTAGCAGGCCGTGCAGGATCATGGAGTGTGGATGCTTACCGTACCGATTTTGAAAATCAGCTAATTGCAGATATTGATAGTGATGAAAATCAAGTGTTGTTTTATAATCTAAATGGGCGGTCCTTTGCCAATAGCCTTTTAGTTTCTGTAACACAAAATATTTTTAAAGGCTTAGAATTGCGACTTGCCTATAAGTTTAATGATGTATATGCTACATTTGACGAGGAGTTGCTTTGGCAGCCCTTTTCTCCTCGACATCGTGGCCTCCTTGCCTTGCATTATGTTACCCCCAATGAGGGTTGGCAATTCAATGCCACGTTACATTGGGTAGGCACTCAGCGCCTTCCAACCCTCACTCAAACCAATAGCAGCCTGCCCGATTATCGCATTGATGCTCAAGCACCTGCTTATGCCTTGATTCATACTCAGGTTACTAAATATTTCAAAAATGGCTGGGAAGTTTATCTTGGTGCAGAAAATATTGGCAACTACAGACAGGAGCAACCTATTTTGGGTGCAGCCGATCCCTTTCAGCTAAACCCCGTTAGTCGTCCTTTTGATGCTAGTGCGGTGTTTGCACCTGTTATGGGAGTGATGGGCTATGCAGGAGTGCGCTACACCTTCAAAGGAAAATCGAATACAGCACCTGAGCCGATGCCGCTAGAAGCCAAAGGAGAATTGATTGACATCCAAACTTCTACTCAATGTGGGATGTGTGAGGTGAATATAGAAAATGCTTTTAAAGAGGTAGAAGCGATTTATAGCTTTAGTCTAAATCTGCAAAATAAGGTGCTTTCTGTTCGCTATGATGCGGAGAAGATTAGTCCAGAAGAAATCCGAAAAATCATCAATCAAGCAGGTTATGATGCCGATGGAACTACAGCCGATCCAGAGGCCTATGAAGCACTCCCTGCTTGCTGTCAGAAAGGTGGTCACGATTAAGCCCCAATAGAACATAGGAATTAGCAGGAGTCATCCCTTAATCATGCTACCATCATTTTGGTGAACGTAGGGGATGATTCCTGTTTTTGATTGTAGTTTTAACGCCTTTGCATCACTACAAAGATAAAATTCTGAGTACGCTGAAAAGGAGTTTGATGCTGTACTTTCATGCTCTTGAGGAGTTCAAATTCGGGAAAAAGTGCATCTAGTTGTTCAGCATTGTACTGTCGAATGTCGAGTCCACTGCATTGGTTAGGGCCATCATCGGCAAAGGTAGCTAGGATGAGGTAGCCTCCTTTTTTGATCGCCTGGGTTGCCGCTTGCACATAATGCGCCACCTGCCCGTCGGAAATTAGGAAATGGAAGGCGGCTCGGTCGTGCCAGCAATCGAAAGCCCCTTGGGGCTGATAGCTTGCGATATCGCCTTGGAGCCAGTTGACTTCTGTGGCTTGCTCGCCAAGTCGCGCCTTGGCGCGATCGAGTGCCAATTGCGAGATATCCAAAACGCTTAGCTGCTGAAAGCCATGCTCTAGCAAGTTGTCTACCAAAAAGCTATCTCCTCCACCAATATCTATGATAGCGGCATCTTCTGGCAAAGCCAGACCTTCTATCAAGGCTAATGAAGTGGTAGGGGTAGCTTGATACCAACTCACCTCAGTGAGGGCTTTGTTGGCATAAATATTCTCCCAATGTGCTTGTCGTTTTTTAGTATCCATAGTGGCCGATTGATTGAACGGAAAATACAAGTCATCCCTTAAATCTACCAAAGTGGTGGTAGCATGATTAAGTAGCTTTAAACCAACTGAGTAGTAGAGACTATACCATGGGTATCCCTTTGGGGTTAGACACTAGACTAAAAGACAGGACGTGTACCATCTAGTCTTTGGGTCTTTTAGTCTAGTATCTAAGAGTCTAGCCCAAGATGCCAAGCAAATGCAACTTTAATCTGCTCTATGGGCTCAAAATAAGGGATGACTCATTTATAAATATAATGAAACCTTCCTTATATTTTAGTGACCTAGATCACTGCTCATTGACATAAGTCATCAGTTGCTCCCCTGTTTTCTCAAATTTAAAGGCTGTCAGGACTTTATTGTAGTTGATCCGATCGGTTGTTCTACCATAAGCAAATTTGGCAAAATCCAACTTGTACTTGTCTAGAGTAAACAAATTGGTCAGATCTCTAACTTGAGCTGCACTGATACAATGTTCGTTAAAAAGTTGTTTAGCCTTGCGCAATTTGGGTTTATCCATCATTTCTTCTTGCATCTCCTCTTTTAGATTTTCAAAATCATCTCCAGAAATACCTCCTCCATTACAGCTGATTCGGGCTTTGAGTTTTAGGCTATCCATACTAAGATCATCAAAATCATTCGTAGGATCGCCATCATCAGAACTGATGTTAATTTCTACCTCTCGACCACCGTGATCTTTTGATTTCTTTTGTTCTTGGCGAACCGTATCTCCGTTGACGACTACGACATGACTAAGTTCTGATTTGTTTTCGTATTCAGTACTGCCCTGAATTTGAATGTTACCATCGCAGGCTATAAGCAATAAGCCTGAAGCGAGGAAAAAGAATTGTTTTAACATAAAAATGTTCTAATCTAATGTGAATAAAATATAAACAATGGGGTAGTTATTCGTAAACATTTCAATTCCTATTCCTTAAAATTGCCTGTACGCCTAGACCTTCTAGCCTTTTTTAGCTTCTCCTTTTGCTGGTACACCTTCCAATCGTTCTACAATTTCCTTGGCTAGTGCTAAATAGTCTTTAGCTCCATTGGAGGCGCCACTATACTCAAAGATATCTTTATGCTGTGCAGGGGCTTCGGCTAGGGCTACATTATCACGAATCTTGGTATCAAAAACCTTATCTCCAAAGTATTTTTTAATTGTAGTAACAATATCTCGATTCAAAACCTTCCG
Organism: uncultured Saprospiraceae bacterium; assembly: GCA_964580485.1. Taxonomy (GTDB): domain Bacteria; phylum Bacteroidota; class Bacteroidia; order Chitinophagales; family Saprospiraceae; genus Saprospira. The sequence goes on from CAZOLU010000001.1 coordinate 23,265, forward strand.
ACCATCATACATGGTAGCAATTACGCCCCCGATTTGAAGTTTTTTATTCAAGCGGAAACGCACTTTGTCCGTAATCTGCTTAATTTTAGCCAGACCCTGCAAGGCCAAGAACTCCGTTTGCATAGGAATAAACACATAATTACTGGTAGTCAGAGCATTTAGTGTAAGCAGCCCCAAAGATGGAGGGCAATCAATGAGGATATAATCATATTCCTCCAGCAAAGGTTCGAATAATTCTCGAAGGATATATTCTCGTCCTGCCTCGTTAATCAACTCCATTTCTGCCCCAGAAAGATCCAAAGAAGAAGTTACCACATCCAGACCATCCTTTACCGTGTAAGGTTGAATTTCAGCCTCCCCACGCATATTTTCATAAATCGTTACTTTTTGACGAGGGATGCCCAATGAGATGGTAAGGTTGGCCTGTGGATCCAGATCCAAAAGCAATGCTTTTTTACCCAATTTAACCAATGCTGCCCCAATATTGATGGTTGAAGTGGTTTTGCCTACGCCGCCTTTGTGGTTGAGTAATGAAATGATGATGCTCATGTGCTATATTTCTATGTTTAGAATTAAATTATGGAAATACTTCTGAGAATACTAATCCTCAAAGTTCAAAAATAGTAAATTTTCTGTTTTTATGCTAATAAAAAGTTCAACAGCTTGTATCTTTAAAAATCCGTAACTATTTGCCCCCAAAATTGCCGAGCCCTATGCAAAGGGCATCCCTGGGAAAGAGAACGGCTTGGTCAAATCGATCTGCTAGGATCCTTTCGCTTCGCTCAGCCCCTCGTCTAGGACGAGGAGCAAAGCATCCGGCAGCTTAAAGTTTTCGAATCCTTTCCCGCAGGGCTCAGCCTCTTTTTTGCAAAAAAGAGGCTGAGAGGATCTAAAATTGCCAGCAACCCAGCCCTAGCCTTTCTCCGAAGGAGTCGAAGAAGGCTAGGGAGCAGGGAAATAGGCTAAATAGTTACAAAAATCCTAAGCTACTCACCGCCTAAAATTGAGACCTATGCGCAGCGTATTGTTGATGGCTTGCCTTTTTACAAGCTTAACGGCTAAGGCCCAGTCTTTTATCCTCAATCAATTTTTTCAGCCCAGTATTAGTTTAAATACAGAATATACCTATGACTATGCCAGCACTGCGGATCGCTGGTCGATGGGGCGCATCAATGCCAATGTGATTGTTCCTATAAAAAGTCGATTGGGTGTAAAAATGGACTTTAGCAAAATTTTTAGTATCAAAAAGCTATCGGATGTCAAAGATGCCGCTAAAGTGAAGGCCTATCAAATTTTCTGGACCTTCCGCCCCCAGGCGATTTACCTACATTATCAACCCCAAAACCTAAACCCCTCTCCTTTTCGGCAAGAGCATCATCTTGCTTATGGCTTACAGACGGGCATAACGGGCTTGCATCTCATCAAAAAAATGCGGATACTTTTTTATACGGTGAATGTGGGTGTACAGGAAGATCTTGGATCTTTCCGACAGGTTCACCCCTATGGTTCTGCAATTTTAGGCGTAGTCAATTTCAATAAATTGATGTACTATTGGTACTATGGAGTTTCGCTAAGCTATGGAGAAGGACAACCCTGGCGAGTTTTGCCTATTCCTTTTTTTGGGGTAGATCTACACCTAGCCGATAAGCTTTGGTGGAACATCACCCTGCCTATACAAACCCGTTTTGAGTGGAAATTCAACCGCTATGCCAAGGCCGACCTCGTAGCGAGCTTGGCTACTTATGGCTGGGGCTTTGAGTCGCAGCCCCTTCTAACGCATCCAGAAAGCACCCGCCTATACAGTGCAGGCTTTCAATTTCGCACAGGGGCCGCCATCAATCTCAAAAACAAAAGAGGTACAAAGTTCTATCTAGAAGCTGGATATATTCCTTTTCGCAGTTTTGGGTTTAGTGGTGAAGGGAGTACGCTGTTTGCCAACCCTCAACTTCAACCCTCTCCTTATGTCGCACTTTCTTTCTTTTATGGATTTAAACGCTCTTTGTTGGGCAACACCGTCGAAAGTTTTCTAAATTTTTAGGTGGTGGTGCTTCGATAAAATCTCAATTCTGGCAACATTTTTATAAATTTCAAGTATTAACGACTCAGTAAAGCATATTATATCTTTTAGGGGGGAGTACTCTTTTACACAACAGCATACATAACTCCTTTTTTATCTAAAAGTTGTTTAATCTACTTTTCACCTAAATCAATCTGCATCCAACTCTATTATGATGACTCTATACCATTGGCTCATTCCATGTTTATTACTCTTTTGGGCAGAAATACAAGCTCAAAACTACCTACAACTCAGTGAAGCACAAGAACGTGATAAAACGGCCAGAACCTACTCACTAATTCATTACGATTCGAGTCGCTATGCCGTTTTGCGATTTGATAAGCAATTTGAATATGCCGAAACTGAAGTCTACGATCCCCAGCTTAGGTTAAAACAGCGTTTTGTGAGTACTGACAAGTTTCGGCGTTATGGGGGAACGATCAATATTCATGGGAAGATGTATATGCTCTACTCTCGTTACCGAGAAAATAATATTGAAAAACGCTATGAAGATGTAAGTCTTTATGCTATGCCGATGAGTGCGGACTCCTTTAAGGTACAGCAGGATTCCATTGCCCTAATAGAACCATTCAATATGGAGTCCAACTTGTATCGGGGTAATTTCGTCCTTTCTCCAGATCGTAGCAAGCTATTGGTCTATGACTATGAGGAAGAAGGTGATATTGAAGATGTACGAGGCTTGACCAATACCATCAACATTCGGGTTTTTGATACGGAATTTAATTTATTGTGGAAAAGAAAGATCAATCTAGCCCCCAACCCTAGTGGTAAACGGCTGATCTCCATCAAAAAGCTACGGGTAAGCAATGAGGGGGAGGTTGCTATTCTTAGCGACTATTTTCGTGACAAACGCTCTTACAGTCTAAAAACAGTAACCGCAGACCCTACCCTATTTTTTGTAGGGCAAGACCCCAAGCATTTTATGCGCTTCAAACCCAATTTGGGGGATCGCTTTTACAATCAGCTGGATTTTATGTTTGATGATTTTGGCAATATTATTTGGTTTGGATTTTACTCTAATAAAAAATATTATAAGCAGGCTGGCAGTTTTTTTATTAAAATCAATGCAGATCGAACAAAAGTATTGGAAAAAAAGATTCAGCCTTTTAGTCCTGAATTGCTAAAAGCCCTGCTTGGGCGCAAGCGCCTACCCCGTAAAAATCCAGAAATTCGCAATTTCAAACTCGTACAATTTTGGCTGGCTAATAATGGCGATATCGTTGTTAGTGCCGAATATCAACCCTATGGAGTAAGTAATTTCAAGAGCCACGATCTACTCGTTATGCGCCTTTCCCCCTCTGGTGATATTCGATGGGCTAAACATATTTTCAAATACAACTCTTTCCCCGACAAGTATAAAATATTATTAAGTCATTATATGTACCTTTATGAGGATGATATTTATTTGATCTTTAATCGTGGAATTTACAATGATCGGGGTAAGGCGGTAGCCATCCGACTAGATTTGAATGGGGAAATGACAGAAAAAGAAATTTTTAATTACCAACAGCAAAATGAGGTGTTGTGCCCTAGCATTTCTTATCCACTACCCGAGGGTAAGCTATTTCTAAACCTCCAAAGTCGATTCTTCAAATATTATAGTTTTGGAATTTTGGACTTGCCCAAGTTGTTTGAAAAAAATTAGGGCAAATCATTTAACAAATTAGCACTATGAAAAATCTAGATGGATTAAGCATCATCTTGGGAATGGGTTTGGTTTTGGGTTTAATGCTTTATGGCTGGTACACCAAACAAGGTGAAAATACAAAGCAAAAAACCAACACAGAAAATGTTGAGCAACCTATTTTATTAGATGCAGATGCGCCCCAAGCAGAAAAAATAAATCAAATTAAAGCTTGGAAACTATCAAATCTCAAGCATAAACCCATGCACCAATATCATTTTATGGATATGATAATTGATCGCATCAACCTCACCCAACCCCAATTAGATGACTATAAAACTGCAGTCTTGGAAGCCCTAGTAGATGAGCAAAAAGAACCGATATTACAAAAGTATCAGGAAGAAATCACCTATGGAATCAACCTCTTACTAAAGTTGAAAGAATTACAACAATATCCAGAATATCAAAAACTAGAAAAGGGCGAAGCCAATTATGCCTCTTGGAACTTTGACTATGAAGATATCAAACATCTAGATATGCTCATTTATACCAATGCAACCCGCCGCTATCACCTTACCACACTTCAACGCAAAGTACGATGAGTAGAAGGAATTTTAAAGGTAAAAATATTTTGATTACAGGTGCTTCGGGCAACTTGGGCACAGCCCTTTCCCTAGCTTTTGGCCGCCAAGGCGGCCAGATTATCGCTTTGGACCTCAATCATCAGGCTCTACAAAAGCTAACACAACGCCTCGAGCAAGAAGGAATTCCCGTCTTGGCGCAAAGTTGTGATATTAGCAACTCCTCAAAACTCAAAAGTGTTGTTGAAAGTGCCCAAGCAGCCCTAGGTTCTATAGATGTATTAATCAACAATGCAGGGATCACCCACATCGAGCGACTGGTCAACATTGAAGATCCCCAAGCCGTTTTGCGCCGAGTGATGGAGGTGAATCTTTTTGCAGCAACACAACTGAGCCAGTTGCTTCTACCCAACTTGATCGAGCAAAAAGGCCTGATTATCAATATTTCTAGTGTAGCAGGTTTTGCGCCGTTACTAGGTCGAACGGCTTATGCTGCGAGCAAACATGCTTTGCATGGCTATTTTGAATCGCTGCGAAGCGAACTGCATGAGCAAGGTGTTCAATGCCTGATGGTTTGTCCTTCCTTTATTGCAGCAGATCCAGAGTTTGTAGACCTGTCCAAGGCAGATGAAAATTCTATTTTTCAAAATAAAAAAACCTTGGGGAAAACAATTTCGGTTCGCCAATTAGCAGCTCAAATTCTAAAAGCTGCAGAGCACAACCGCCCTCGCTTGATTGCAGGGCAGGCTGGCCGCCTATCTTACTATCTTCGCCGGTTTTTCCCAAACCTATACGAGCGCATGATGCGCAATCGATTAAAAAACGAACTCTAACTCTTCGTAAATACTTGCACTATGTCTAATAACAGCCAAGACGGTCGCTATCGCAACAATATCTACAAAGGACTCTTAGTTGCTGTGGTGCAAAAGCATCACCAAAGCACTGGAGAACTGACAGAAGGTATCGTGGAGCGCATTCTCACCAACTCCAAACATCATCCTCATGGCATTAAGGTTAAGCTATCCTCTGGGACAGTTGGTAGAGTAAAGAAAATTCTAGATGAGGAAAATGATTTATAAGAAAAAGTAGCTTTATATCATTCTTCTTTATTCAACTTAAAACATTCAGGCATTTTATTGTTTTTTAGTCGTGAATATTAAATAGCTTTACAGCCTGAATCTTATCATCTATATCAAAATCATCTATCAACATGAGTATCAGCTGGCGCAGCCCATCTAACCTTGCCATTGTAAAATACTGGGGAAAACATGGTAGACAACTCCCTCAGAATGCATCTATTAGTTTAACTTTGGAAAATGCTTATACAGAGACCCATCTCGACTACAAAGAAAAGGATAGTAGAGGGGTATCGCTAGATTTTTATTTTGAAGGGCAAAAAAATGACGCTTTTGCGGCTCGGATTCAAAAATATTTGGAATCCGTGCTACAGGAATTGCCTTTTTTAGAGGAATATCACCTGGAAATTCGATCCAGTAATTCCTTTCCACACTCGGCAGGCATAGCTAGCTCAGCTTCAAGTATGAGTGCCTTGGCACTTTGCCTCTGTGATATGGAACGACAGGTAGCGATTACCTTACCCTCTGAAGAAGTCTTTTATCAGAGAGCCTCGTATTTTGCACGTTTGGCTTCTGGCTCTGCCTGCCGATCTATTTATCCCGTTGCAGCTTCTTGGGGAAAGACCGCTCATATAGAGGGGAGTTCGGATGAATTTGCAAACCCTTGTAAGCAACTACTAGCTCCTGTCTTTAGTGATTTTCATGATGATATTCTAATTGTAAGTAAACAGGAAAAATCGGTTTCCAGCTCAGCAGGACATCAGCTCATGGAAGGCAACCCCTTTGCCCCCTTGCGCTATGAGTTGGCCGACAAAAATATGAAGGTTTTACTATTGGCTATGCAAGCTGGTGATTTGGAGACCTTTGGTCGGATTGCCGAAGAAGAAGCTTTGATGCTACATGCTCTGATGATGACTTCTCAGCCTTCTTATATTTTGATGGAAGCCAACAGTATTGAATTGATTAAGCGAGTACGGGCTTGGCGCAAAGATACAGGCCAGCCCCTTTATTTTAGTTTAGATGCTGGGCCCAACTTGCATTTGCTTTATCCCGATAGTATTGTGGAAGAGGTACAAGTATTTATTCAATCCGATTTAGCTCCGCTCTGTGAAGATGGCAAATGGATTGCAGATCGGGTAGGTCAAGGACCACAACGCTTATAAATACTTCAAAATATTAACTTCTGCTTGGGTCAAGTGGCGG
>CAZOLU010000001.1:29835-30113 GCA_964580485.1 uncultured Saprospiraceae bacterium
TTTGGTGAGCATCCCATAACGGCGGCGGTCAAGTCGCTTGACCTGATAGCCCAAGTGCTCAAAAATTCGGCGAACAATTCGATTGCGCCCAATATGTAGCTCTACCCCTACTACATTGGGACCAGCCCCTTCTACCCTCAACACCTTATCGACAGGTGCAGGACCATCTTCCAAAGTCAGGGTATTGCGAATAGCCTCTAAATGCTCATCACTTACGGGCTGGTCTAGGGTAACTCGATAAACTTTGGTAACCTCATGCTTGGGATGTGCCATACGCT
>CAZOLU010000001.1:30123-43052 GCA_964580485.1 uncultured Saprospiraceae bacterium
TGGTCAAGATCAAAAGCCCTGTGGTATTCCGGTCAAGTCGCCCAACGGGATAAATTCTAGCCTGTGTATATTCTCTAGCGATATCAATAACGGTGCGACGACCTTTCTCATCACTTACAGTGCTGATTACATTATAGGGCTTATTCATGAGCAGGTACACAAACTTTTTGATAGGTTTGACGACCTTGCCATTGTACATAACCACATCTGTAGGCTGTACCCGATAGCCCATTTCAAGGACTACTTGATCATTGACCGTCACATGGCCTGCTTCAATCAGCTCGTCTGCTTTGCGGCGAGAAGCAATGCCAGCATGTGCTAGATATTTGTTCAAGCGCATATCTTTTTCTTCCGAATGCTCCTCTTTTGGGGCGGCTTGTTCCTGTTTTTGTTTTTTACGATTTTTGCGAAAAGGCCCTTTGTATTTATTTTTCATCTTCTTCTTTTTTAATAGGTTGAGGCGACTGCCCCTGCGGTTCGTCTAAATTGAGTTCAGGCAGCCCTCCTATTTCATTTTCATTCGGTTGAAACTCCTTCAATTTAGGCAATTCTTTGATCGACCCTAATCCAAAATGCTCCATAAACTTGTCGCTTGTAGCATACAAGAGGGGGCGCCCAGGATCTGTAGAACGGCCTTTTATTTGAATCAACTCTTTTTCCAGTAATTTCTGAATGGCATAATCACAACTCACCCCTCGGATACGCTCTATTTCGCCTTTAGTGACCGGTTGTTGGTAGGCAATAATAGACAGCGTTTCTAAGGCCGATTTAGAAAGCTTCTTTTTACTTTTTTGCTTGAGCAATATCCCTACAATATCATAGTAGTTGCTCTTGGTCAAGAATTGATAGCCATTAGCTAAATGCACTATCTCAAAAGCATAAGCATCACTCTTGTATTTCATTTGCAGACGCAGAATGGCAGTTTCCACATAAGCTTTTTGAAAGGTAGTACTAAAAGCAGATTCTAGGCACTTGCTAATCTCTTCGGTTTGAATTGGGACTTCACTGCTAAAAATTAGGGCTTCTATGTATTGATCAATCTGTTCCATAAGGCAATTTTTCAATTTATAAAGATAGGGAAGTTCAGGAAAAGAATCAAAAGTATTTCTATGATTCCCCTTTTACAAATGAAATGATAAGCCTTAATTAAGAAAACATCTGAATAAATATTGTACTTAAAAATTATTTTTCTTAACTTTCGGATGACATATCGGGTGGGAGGCATATAACGCACCTATCTATACAAATTTAATCACTCATTAACAACCTTATTCCCTATGACCAACTTTGCAAAAGTTAAGGACTACCTATTAGAAATGGGGCACGAGATCACACATGAAAGCGAAGAAGACAACATCTTTGTTTTGATGAATGAAAATCAAGGCATCTGCAATATGATCTTAGATTGCGAAGGAGATGTCCTCGTAATGGAACAGCACATCTTCGATCTTCAAGACCACGCTAAAGGTAGCTATAAGCGTTTGCTTCAGATCAACCGTGAACTTGTACATGGCGCATTTGTTTTAGACGAGGAAGGTAGTCGTGTACTATTCCGCGATACACTTGCTCTTGAAAACTTAGATCACAATGAATTAGAATCCTCTATCACTGCTATGGCTATTGCTTTAGTTGAGCATGCTGATGAGTTTATGGAACTTGCTGGAAAAAACTAGACTGTATTTCCAACGATTCTGAGAATAATTGTTATTTTTAGGAATGGTTCTTCCTTTTTATTAAATGTAATTGAAATTGAACTGTTCCAGAATTTCATCCTTTTTTTAAACTTACTCAAAATTTAAATAACTATGTGGAGTCTTATTAAGCGCTTGTTCCGCATTGGTAAAGCTGAAGCAAATGCCGCTCTTGATAAATTGGAGAGCCCAATCAAAATGACTAAGCAGGGGATTCGTGATCTCAAAACAGATCTAGACAAAAGTCTTCAAAGCTTAGCTGAGGTAAAAGCTATCGCAATCCGTACCAATCGTGAAGTACAAACTTACAAGCAAAATGCGGATGATTATGAGAAAAAAGCAATGGCTTTGTTGAAACGTGGTCAAGCAGGGCAAATGGATGCTGCTGAAGCAGAACGTCTGGCAACAGAAGCTCTTGCTCGCCGTGAGGAAAACTTAAAACTATACCAAACTTCGCTTCAAAACAAAAAGAAGTACGATGGTATGGTGTCTAATATGGAGAATAAAATCCGTAGCCTCAAAAGCCAAATTGCTAAATGGGAAAATGAGTTGCGCACCCTCGAAGCTCGTGATAAGGTGAGTAAAGCAACTACTAAAATGAACAAACAACTCTCCAACATCGACTCTTCTGGCACCTTGAGTATGCTAGAGCGCATGAAAGAGAAGGTAGAAGAGCAAGAAGCATTGGCAGAAGCTTATGGAGAAATGGCGGATGAAAGCAAATCTATTGATGAGGAGATCGAAACGGCTTTGAACGATCCTACGGTTACAGCTTCGGCTGCGTTGGATGATCTCAAACGCAAAATGGGAATGCTTCCTCAAGAAGAAAAAATTGAAATTAAGGAAAAAAGTGATGTGACGATTAAGATTGAAGTGGATGACAATAGCAAAGATACTAATGCTTAATCTCATCATTTTTAAAGCATACAACAAAGGCAGCACCTCAAAAGGGTGCTGTTTTTTTTAGCTCTGTACCATAGTTTTAAGAGAATTTCCTTAGTTTTAAGTCATTTTTAATAACCCTAACCACAATTACTCATGAATATCTACTACAAGTTTCTAACCCTCCTCTTCGTTATAGGCTTTTTAAGTAGCAGTTCTGCTTTAAAAGCTCAACACCCCACCCCCGTTGAAATGCTCTATGCTCCATTAGATAACTACTTCCGCTTCTCGGGAGCAGGAGGAGGCAACCTTTACAACTTTTATCAATCCTCAGGTGCGGCATCCGGAGTTTTAAGTTTTGATGGCAATTTCAACCTAAGTGAAAAAATTGAGAATGCTCGCCGAAAAATCAATACCGTAGCCGTCACCTTTAAAGTTCATCCCTTTATCAACACGCTGATTGAAAGTGGTGATTCTATGGATGTTCGTCGTTTTGCCTTTCAGGATAATGACTTCCGTATTCAAATGGGGGCACGCTTTACACATCTCAAAGAAAAAGAAAAACAGCTTTTGGGTACCAAGCGATTTGCCCAAGGTTTTGTCGATCTGATTATCGTTCCCTACCAAGTAGAAAACAGTGTAGACCCCAACAACAACACGGGCTTTACCACCATTAGTTTGAATGCAGGAGGAAAATTTGGCATCATGACCAAGTTTATGGGGGGAACTTTTGGTGCAACCATCAACCCTCAGATTGATATGCTATTTATTATGGATGGGCCGAATAGCACTTCGCTAGAAGAAGTCGTTTACAGTAGCAATACGGTAGTGAATAACCTTGCTAGCCTCCCTCAAACGGCAAGAGGCTATGTTGCCGGAGGCCTAAAAATTGAGATTCCCCTCAACGACTTTTTACTCTCCTTTGATTTTCGCCGCTATTTCAAATTAGGAGAAGGAGAAGAATTAGCTGGACTGACGAACAATACCCTATTCTCTGTAGGAGGAGTAGCAATGGGGAGTATTTTGAAGAATCGTAAGAAAAAGAAGAAAAGGAAATAAGTATAGCGCATCTGCTATTCTTTTGGTCAAATCCTTATATTTGCGCTCTATAAATTTTATCACAAATGGTTTATTAGGCCTAATATCAGCACATAAATATACTACTACAATATGAAACTCAAGCTTTACAATTCATTAACTCGCGAACTCGCAGATTTCAAACCTTTAGACCCTACTGGCAAATATGTTGGTATGTATGTTTGTGGGCCTACGGTATATAATGAAGTACACTTGGGTAACTGCCGTACTTTTGTAGCCTTTGATATTGTTTATCGCTATTTATTGCATTTGGGTTATAAGGTGCGCTATGTCCGCAATATTACCGATGTGGGACATCTGTTGGGGGATGCCGACTGTGAAGCAGAGGGAAAGATTGAGCAACGGGCTCGCTTGGAGCAGTTGGAACCCATGGAAATAGTACAAAAGTATACCAATTTATTCCATGATGTTATGCGCCAGCTCAACACCCTACCGCCTAGTATCGAACCCACCGCAACAGGGCATATTATCGAACAGATTGAGATGGTGAAGAAGATTTTGGAGAATGGCTATGCTTATGAGCAAAATGGTTCCGTTTATTTTGATACCAAAAAACTCATTGAAGATCAGAAAGGCTATGGACAACTCTCTGGCAAACAGGTAGATGAGCTCTTAGCGGAAACTCGAGATGACCTCAAAAATCAAGGAGAAAAAAGACATCCCTCCGATTTTGCGATCTGGGTAAAAGCAGCAGACAACCATATTATGCGTTGGCCATCGCCTTGGAGTGACGGATTCCCTGGCTGGCACTTGGAATGCTCAGCGATGAGTACTAAATACCTTGGAGAGACCTTTGATATTCATGGAGGAGGGATGGACTTGCAGTTTCCACATCACGAAAATGAAATTGCACAAAATATTGGAGCTTGTGGCTGCCAGCCTGTACGTTATTGGCTACACGGGAATATGCTTTTACTCAATAGTAAAAAGATGAGTAAGAGTGATGGTAACTCTATCATGCCTCGAGAGCTGTTTGATGGAAGCAGTCCCTTGTTAAGCAAGTCATACAGCCCAATGGTATTGCGTTTCTTCATGCTTCAAGCACACTATCGTTCTACGTTGAACATCACAGATGATGCTTTACAAGCTGCGGAAAAAGGTTATCACCGCCTAATGGATGCTTATCATCTATTGGAAAAACTGGAATATGAAGGTGCAGAAGATCCCAATCATCTAGATATTAAGATCAATAAGATTTTGGATACTGCTTTCGCAGAAATGGACAATGATTTTAATACACCTAATGCTTTAGCTAAACTCTTTGGACTGGCTAGTGATATCCAAAAATTCCACAATGGTCAGCAAGCTATCAATAATATCAGCAAAGCCACTCTTGAACGTCTCAAGAAAGACCTACATGCCTTTATCTTCAATATCTTTGGCTTATTAGATGAATCTCAAATTGGAGGGGCAGAAGATGAAAGTAATGTATTAGATGGTTTGATGGAAATGATTATCGAATTCAGACAAGAGGCACGTGATCAGAAAAACTGGGAGATAAGCGATCAAATTCGGGATCAACTCCAAAAGATTGGCATCCAGATTAAAGACAGTAAGGAAGGTGCTACTTGGAAGAAAATCTAGTGCTAAGACAACTCCCCAAAAACAGCAAACTAGTTTTTGGCTGTAGCAATAGCATTAGATAAAAGCCATCTATCTCCAAGGCTGTAAATTACAAATGCGTTTATTTTACACAACACTTAAAGCCCAAAACTATGCTTGTTACAGTACTCCTGCCCATTGCATTGGGTATCATCATGTTGGGACTTGGTTTAAGTCTAAAAGTAGAAGATTTCACCCGGGTATTAAAATTCCCCAAAGCTGTTATAGTTGGGCTGAGTTGTCAGATGCTGCTACTGCCTTTTGTATGTTTAGGTATTGCTGTTGCTTTTGGGCTTTCGCCCGAACTTGCAGTTGGGTTGATGCTACTAGCAGCTTCTCCTGGAGGAGCTACCGCTAATTTATATAGTCACCTTTCCAATGGTAATGTTGCACTAAACATCACATTGACTGCGGTAAACTCGGTATTGGCAATCTTTACACTGCCCATTATCGTAAACCTTTCTCTTGCTTATTTTATGGGAGATAACGATACTGTCGTCCCACTTCAATTCAAAAAAGTTTTAGAAGTTTTTGCGATCATTTTAGTTCCAGTTATTATTGGAATGCTTGTAAATGCAAAATCGCCAAGTTTCTCTAAAAAAGCAGAGAAACCTTTTAAAATTGCCTCTGCTATCTTTCTCATCCTTATCATTGTAGCTGCAGTTTTAAAAGAGAAGGATAATATTGCTGAATATTTCCAGCAAGTAGGTGCTGCGGCCCTAGCTTTCAACTTGGCAAGTATGGCTGTTGGCTATTTTATTCCCATCCTCCTAAAAGTAGGAAAAAAAGAAGCTGTTGCTATTGGGATGGAAATAGGTATTCATAATGGAACATTAGCGATTTACATTGCACTGAATGTTTTAGAGAATGATACGATGTCTTTCCCTCCTGCTATTTATAGTCTTATTATGTTTTTTACGGCAGCCGCTTTCGGCTGGTGGGTTAGTCGTACAACGTCAAGTAGAGAAAGCACCTCATAGGTTCTCTCCAATACTTCGGATCTGGCAGCCCTATCAAGAATTTTGATAGGGCTCTGCTCGTTCTCCCCAACTGCTAAAATTATTTCACAATAGTCTCTCAAATCTTTGGACGTTCAATTCCTATGCCCTAACTTTGCCAAAATTTTGAGCTGAGTAGGAGAAGAAAGAAACCATTTTTATACATTTTTTCAATCGACAACTACATGAAACTCTGGCAAAAGGAAGGTTTTGAGGTCAACAAGGAAATTGAACGTTTTACCATTGGTAAAGATCGGGAACTTGATTTACTACTCGCCAAACATGATGTAACTGGTACCCTCGCCCACATCACTATGCTCGAAAGTATTGGGCTCTTGGAAAAAGAAGAGCTTCCAGTCTTAGTGCAGGAATTGCGCAAGATCCACCAAGAAATTTTACAAGGCAACTTTGAAATTGAAGAAGGCATTGAGGATGTCCACTCTCAGGTAGAATTGATGCTGACACGCCGCTTAGGTGATCTGGGCAAGAAGATTCACTCGGGACGTTCTCGCAATGACCAAGTTTTGGTGGATCTAAAGTTGTTTATCCGCTCTGAGCTGCGTGAAGTCGTAGAGCTCATTAGCCCACTTTTCGACACCCTGATTGCATTAAGTGAGAAATACAAAGATGTCTTGATTCCTGGCTATACCCACTATCAGGTAGCCATGCCCTCCTCTTTTGGGCTTTGGTTTGGAGCTTATGCTGAAAGCTTGGTCGATGATTTGATGATCTTGCAGGCGGCTTTCCGCATTTCCAATAAAAATCCTTTGGGCTCTGCTGCTGGCTATGGATCTTCCTTCCCACTCAACCGAACAATGACAACCCAGCTACTAGGTTTTGAGGCCTTGAATTACAACGTGGTTTATGCCCAAATGGGACGAGGAAAAACCGAGCGGATTGTTGCTGAAGCCATAGCATCCGTAGCTGCTACACTAGCCAAAATGGCGCAGGATGTTTGCCTGTATATCAGTCAAAACTTTGGTTTTATTAGCTTTCCCACACATCTCACTACGGGGTCGAGCATTATGCCACACAAAAAGAACCCTGATGTATTTGAGTTGATTCGTGCGAAATGCAATAAAATCATGGCATTGCCTAATGAAATTATGCTCATTACGGCCAATTTAGCTTCTGGCTATCACCGTGACTTACAAATCATCAAAGAAAGTTTCTTACCTGTTTTTGCAGAAATCAAAGATTGCCTGGCAATTACAGAATATAGTTTGAATCATATTCAAATCAATGAAGATGCCATTCAGGATGAGAAATACCGCTATATTTTTAGTGTAGAAGTTGTGAATAATATGGTTTTGGAAGGAACCTCTTTCCGGGATGCCTACAAAATCGTTGGCGATAGCATCGAAAATGGTAGCTTTGAGCCCGACCGAACGGTCAAGCATAGCCACGAAGGTTCTATAGGCAATCTTTGCAATGATCACATTAAGCAACTGATGAATCAAACGCTGGCACAGTTCAACTTTGAAAAAATAGATGTGGCTCTGAAAAATTTATTGGGATAAAGATCCAAGCTAGTATGTTTTCATGCTAGCTTTTTTTATAAAGTTTTTTAACTACTTCACGACAAAGATTTCATTCAATCATAATTTGCAAAATTCAAGAATCAACATGGATCCAAAGCAACTCGTTCTCGACAAAATCAAATCCTACGGTGGTTGGGTAAATACACATGCACACCTAGATCGTGCTTATACCCTTACCCCCGACAATTTCCAGTACACCTATTCTTATTTGAAAGAAAAATGGCATTTGGTAGATGAGATGAAGAAAGCCGCTACTGTAGATGATATCTTTCGCCGTATGTCTAAAGCGGTGGAGCTGTTCATCGAACAAGGAGCACAAGCCATTGGAACCTTCATTGATGTAGATGAAAAAATTGAAGATAAGGCTCTCAAAGCAGCACAAAAACTACGGGAAACCTACAAAGACGACATCCAAATTAAATTTGCCAACCAAGTACTTAAAGGAGTCATCGACCCCAAGGCTAAATATTGGTTTGATATGTCCGTAGAATTTGTAGATATTATTGGAGGCCTACCCGCCAAAGACTTTGGTCGGGAAGAAGAGCATCTCGACATCCTGCTATCCACTGCCAAAGAGCACAACAAGCTCGTACATGTGCATGTCGATCAATTCAACTCTGATGAAGAGCGTGAAACCGAGCTTTTGGCCCGCAAAACTATTGAGCATGGGATGCAAGATAAGGTAGCAGCGATCCACTGTATTTCTTTGGCAGCACACCCCAAAGCTTACCGTTCTGAGGTGTATAAGCTGATGCGTGAGGCCGAGCTTCATGTCATCTCCTGCCCTACCGCTTGGATCGACCACAACCGCACCGAGCGTTTGGCCCCTAGCCACAACTCTATCACTCCAGTAGATGAGATGGTGCCTGCTGGCTTGAATGTGGCCTTTGGTACAGATAATATCTGCGATATTTACAAGCCTTTCTCTGATGGAGATTTATGGACAGAAATGCGGGTGATGTTGGAAGCTTGTCATTACTATGATACCGACAACTTGGCCAAAATTGCAACGATCAATGGTTTGAAGGTGTTGGGAATTGAGCCTAAGGCTTAATAGCCATAAAATCTATTAAATTAGATCAAGTAAATGGGAAAGCTGCAATTGGGCTTTCCCATTTCTATATTTTATATGCAGATATTCCCAAAATTGCCATATATTTGCCAGTCTATAAATCCTCAAACTATGGCAAGATCAGTATTTGGAAACGTTTTATACTATCTGTTTTTACCCTTACGTGTATTTTGGTTCTTTTGGTTATTAACTTGGTTTTTAATCACTGGAATTGTAGCCTTTATATGTTATCTGCTCATCTTCAATGTATTTCGTGGTCGGCGGAAGATTATGGCTACATTTTATGTAACCAAGTGGTGGGGGCGTGTTTTAATGGGGGGGGTAGGTGTATTTATGCCTGCACAAGGCAGCAATCATTTAGACAAAAGCCAAACCTATGTTTTGGTCAGCAATCACCTCTCGATGGTTGACATTCCAGTTTGTATGAGCTCCTGTCCAGTACCTTTTTCCTTCTTAGCCAAAAAAGAGGTAGATAAAATGCCCGTAGTAGGCTATCTTGCTCGTAATATGCATGTTTATGTAGATCGAAAAAGTGAAGAAAGTCGCAAACAAAGCCTGGAAAATATGCGCAATCATCTAGATCAAAATAGCTCTATCCATTTGTATGTGGAAGGAACTCGAAATAAAGGTGATGAGCCCCTCCAGCCTTTTCACAAGGGGGCCTTCCGACTAGCCATCGAAACTCAAAAGCCTATTGCCGTTTTGGTCATTATTGGTTCGGAAAAAGCTCTAAACCCCCGTTATCCTTACCAAGCTTCTCCAGCTATTGCCAAAGCTATTTGGACTCCCCCTATTCCAACCCAAGGCCTCAGCATGGAAGATATACCTCAACTAGAGGAACTCGTAAGAAATCGGATGCTTGAAGTGTTGAAAGCGCATAAAAGGGCATAAAAAAACCTGACCGTCGAGCGACGATCAGGTACTAACCCCTAAAAAATGTATGAAGAACAATTATAACAAAGATACAGGATTCATGCAGATTTCCAAATTATTTCATAAATATTTAATCTTGCTAGGGAACTTTTTTAGATTTTTAGACACTTATAATCAGCATATTAAGTCCCTTGAAATGCAAACAAGCCCTTAATCTCGGTCTTTCAAAAAAGGGAGTTTCTCTCGCACTTCTTTAAGGTGTGTTAAACTTAGAGTAGTCTGAAAAATAGCTTCTTCATCAGCTTTTTGGTAGAGGATTTCTCCAGCAGGGTCAATCAAACTACTATGCCCCGAATAATAAAAGCCTTTCCCATCTTCCCCTACCCGATTCACCGCAGCAACATAGCATTGATTTTCAATAGCCCTCGCAGTCAGTAGGCTACGCCAATGATAGGAGCGTTTGTCGGGCCAGTTGGCCACATAGATGGCTAAATCATAATCCTCTGTATTTCGATTCCAAACGGGGAAACGGAGATCATAACAAATAAAGGGACAGATTTTAAAACCCATATACTCAAGGATCACTTTCTCTTCTCCGGCCGTATAGGTTTCCTCTTCCTTGGCCATGGTAAAGAGGTGTTTTTTATCATATTGTTCAAAACTGCCATCTGGACGCATCCAAATCAGGCGGTTATAATATTTCCCATTTTCCTGGATGATTAAACTTCCTGTGATGACGGCCTGATGCTTTTCGGCCTGTTCTTTCATCCATTGAATAGCAGTACTATGGTCCATTGGTTCTGCCAAAGCTGCAGCATTCATGCTAAAGCCTGTGGTAAACATCTCAGGGAGAATAATAAGATCTGTTTTAGGGAGGTTTTGGAGCTTCTGAGAGAACATTTCTAGGTTAGCTTCAATATTTTCCCAATGGAGTTGTGTTTGTACTAAGGTGATGTTCATAATGTTATTTAGTTTCCGTCAGAGTAGATAATTGAAGTTTGTGGTATTGTGTTGTAGTAAAGTTTAACAGCAGGAAGCAGTGTTTTAACTTTTGCTACTTCTGTATCAGGCAAGCCCGTAATAGACATGATTTCTAGCTTTTTCAAATGTACAATCTCATCCGGAATTTTCCGAATGGAATTGGAAGTTAAGTCCAGGCGTCTGAGTTTGGGTAATTGGGTTATGAATAGTGGAAATGTTGTTAATCCACAGTCAAAGAGTGATAAACGTTCTAAGTTTTTCAGTCCCACCAACTTATTTAACTCCTCCTCCTCTTTAAAACCATCTAAGAGTAAGGCTTTTAGTTGCTCTAATTTTCCAATATTTTGGGGAAGTACTTGCAGTTCGGTCCAGCCCAAATCGAGCCAACTGAGTTGTTGGAGTTGAATGATTTTTTCAGATAATGCTGTAATTGGATTTTCCTGTAAATCCAAATACTCCAAGCTTGTACAATCAAATAAGGTTTCGGGTAGTTCTTTAATATCATTAACCCCTAAGAGTAATTCTTTGAGATTTTTGAGTTGACCAATGGCAGGATCTACGTATTCAACCGCTGGATCACAATCAAAAAAGCTGATGTACTCTAAGTTTTCCAAGTCACCAATTGACTTAGGAATCTTTTTAATACGATTACACTCCAACTCAAACCGTTTGAGTTTTTTGAACTGCCCTAAATTATCTGGAAGGTAATCTATTTTAGAAAAAGCACAGTTAATTTCTGCAATTTCTGCAATTTGATCTAGGGCTACCTCGTATTCTAAACATTGGATCGGAAAGTGGAATGCGATCTTTCTTGCAAATCGTTTAGAAAGCTTCAAATTTTGAAGTAGGCTGAATGCTAAATCAATATTTTCCTCTGTTTGTGTATCTAATAAGCTTTGTATTTTTTGTTCTGATTTTATATCCTTTTCCATTCTAAAAACTTAAACTAGGAATTTTGCTTAATCGCTCTGCTGCTGCGGCTAGAGTTTCATCAGTTTTGGCAAAACAAATACGAATCACCTGCTGATGAATTTCCTCGGTATAAAACACAGAAATAGGAATCACCGCTACCCCAAATTCTTTGGTCATTCGAATCGCAAAATCGGTATCTTTTTCATCAGAAATAGCGGAATAATCTGCTAATTGATAGTAGGTTCCCGCAGAAGGCTTCATTTTTAGAGGACTGTTGGCGGTGAGTTGAAGGAATCTATCTCTCTTTTGCTGAAAGAAATTGGGAATATTCATATAAACCGAAGAATCTTCCAAGTATTCTGCAATAGCATACTGCATCGGTGTATTGACCGAAAAAACATTGAATTGATGGACTTTTCTAAATTCTGTCATTAACTTTTCATCTCCTACAATATAACCTAATTTCCAGCCCGTAGCATGTAGTGTTTTCCCGAAAGAGAATACTGCTAAACTACGATTTCTCAGCTCAGGATAACGCATTACAGAAGCGTGTTCTTTTCCATCCAAAACCATGTGTTCATAGACTTCATCACTAAGTAAGATGATATCTGTGCCTTCTACTAGCTGAATAAGAGCTTTTAAATCAGCATCTTCAAAAATTGTCCCTACTGGATTATGAGGCGTATTGATAATAATCATCTTGGTTTTCTCAGTAATTAACTTCCCAAAATCCGACCAATCCACCTTCCAATCAGGAGCTTTAAGGGCATAAGGGACAACTACTCCCCCACAAAGACGAACTGCAGGTGCATAGCTATCATAAGCAGGCTCAATTAGAATGACCTCATCCCCTTCATGTACAAAGGCCATAATTGCAGAGAAAAGTGCTTCAGTTGCTCCAGGAGTAACCGTCAGTTCAGTTTTGGGATCATAAGTTGTACCATAGAGTGATGCAATTTTTTTACAAAGCGTTTCATTCAATACAGGAACACCTGGCATGGGGGCGTATTGATTGTAGCCCTTTTTCATATATTTAGTCACCAAATCAATGAGCTTGGGATCACAATCATAATTGGGAAAGCCTTGAGAAAGGTTAATCGCCTGATGCTCATTCGCCAAAGCAGACATCACCGAAAAGATGGTAGTTCCTAAATTAGGCAACTTAGATTGGATGTTCATATTCTCGATTTTAATAGTTCATTGAATAGTAGATCAAATTATAAATCCATTTAAGAGCATGTTTAAATTTCTATCTACTTGTTAAATTCCAGGGAATTAG
>CAZOLU010000002.1:0-32682 GCA_964580485.1 uncultured Saprospiraceae bacterium
ATTTTTATCGATTACAGACTAGGTATGGGCAAGCGAGTGGCAAAATTATACGTATTCCCTAAATCTCAAGCTGGGAATTTGAGGAAAAATAAGCACTCACTTCACAAAATGAGTGCTTATTTTTTATCGCCTGCGTAAATTTTCAGGCACTTCTACCACAGAAACAATTTGCACAATATTACCATCAGGATCAGTTACTTTGAGTTCCACACGACGATTATAGCGTCGTCCCAAGGGGCTATCACTCCCATCAGGATTGTTGTTGATGGCAATAGGAGTATCTTCTCCCATGCCTTTCACTGTAATTTGATCAGGAGGTACCCCTTTTTGTAGTAAATACTGTTGTACTCGTTTAGCGCGGTTAAGAGATAATACCTTGTTTTGGCTAGCACTACCAATAGCATCTGTATGCCCTGTCAACTCTACCTTGAGCTTGTTGTTTTTCTTAAGGGAGTTGGCCAGTTTATCCATTTCTTTAAAAGCATCTCCCCAAGGTTGTGTACCACCAAATTCAAAAAGAATAAAACTAATGCTTTGCACATCCGCTCCTGCAGCAGACCAGTTTTCAACCTTAGAGGAAATGGGGTCTTGTCCTGTAGCTTTTAAACTATCTTGCTCTTCTTGAAAAATAAACCACATCGCTTGGCTAATCACAATATTTCCATACTCATCATACAAAACGAGTAGTTCTTCGTTCGTAGCATCCAAGCCCCTATTTTTCTCTTTAAAAGCCAACCAATCTTTAAACTCCTCATCTGATTTTGTTTTAAACATAAACCAATCCACCTCACTAATTTTCAGGTCTCCGTGTTTGATGAAAAATTCAAAAAGCTCTGCATCACTTACTCCTAGATGTGCATTCTTTTTCTTAAACTCAAACCAAGCAGCTTTGTCAATTTTGATACTTCCCCCAAAAGTGCTGTAAATTTCATATAAAAACGCTTCAGAAAAGCCCAAGTCTTTATACTTTTCATAAAAAGCTAACCATTCAGGATTTTCAAGTTCTTTGGGAATAGTTTCCGCATTTTCTCCTAATAAAGCTGTGGCATTGAGTGAGACAGGTGGTTTGTTGTTGTTTTTCTTGGGGGCTGCTCCAATTCCTGTTGGTTTGGGAGGAATATAACCACACTGAGCCTTACAAACTTCTCGAATGTAGGCAAAATCAATAATTCGAGCATTCGGAAAGCCCTGCTTCTTTACACTAGCAAGAATGACTTCTGCTTCTTCTTTACTCTTTGCCGCAATATGATAACGATAGATCTGATTAACATCATAAGTTTCATAAACCCCATTAATTTTTTTAAAATAGCTCAAAGGCACAGATTGATCAAAAGCAGCCAACTCTACGGCATAGTCTGTGTTTTGGGCATTGAGTGAGCTAATTAAGATGAGAAATAGGAGTGTGGATATAATGTTTTTCATACTACAATTTTATTCAAAATGAGATGCTAACAAGGTAAGAGTTTTTGAGCTTTTACTACCTATTGTGTTAAAAAAAACTGAGGAATCATACAGATTTTAGCATTATTTTTTAACTTAGCACCCAACAACGAACAGACATTCAATCATTAAAATCATAAAGTTATGAGTGGCCATCACCAAAAAGTATGGGGAACGGAGCGTTTTTTATTGGGACTTGTTATTTTTATTGTACTTTTTATGATGTTGTGGGCTTATGTTTACTATCTAAATGATGACTTTTTGCCTGCTGTACAGTAAGGATATTGCTAAAAATATATGTTCTCACATATTTAAAAAAAGCTGAGTACCACTTGTAGTACTCAGCTTTTTTTATGTGCCTTTGGTTTAAAGAAAAGGGTCGTTTTTATTGTATAAAATAAAATAATATAAGTCATTTATTATTTTAAATGAATTTATAAATATTAAATAAAGTAACAAGGTTTTTATTAAAAACTGATCCCTTCCAAGCAATAAATAAAGGGAGATGATAGATACTACCATCCCCCTTCAATCAAAGAACATGCTGAGTGCTTAGTCCTCCAATCCCAGTCGTTTGAGGTAACTTTTCCAGCCAACTCTCTTGTATTCTGCAGCTTTTTCAGCAGGGTTTTCTGATTGATAAATACCTCGACCTACAATCATCACATCAATACCACGCATTTCAAAAGCTTCTTGTGGTGTATTATAAACTTGTCCGTGATCATCACCTCCAGCTTCTAATTTGATACCAGGAGTAAACATCATGAGTCCTGCATCTCTTGGGCGTTTATTCTGACCAACAATGCCTACCACTACATCTTGATGTTTTTGTGCAATTTGCAATGCTTTTTTAGTGTATTCTCTAGATGTTAAAGTGTCTTCAGTAGACATTTGTGCTACAACTACCAAGCCTGTTGTGTCTAGTTGTCCAGTAGATCGAAGAGCATCAATGCTAGAAGAACCTGCCACTACATGCACTGTAACCATATCAGCCCAATCTGCAATATTGAGTGGAGCTGAGGTAAACTGTTGTTTGGCGATATGTCCAATATCTGCAAATTTTCGGTCCTCCAAAATGAGGAAATTATGCTTTTGGGATAATGATTTGAGCTTTACAAGCAACTCTGAGTCAAAATCAGCAACCGTATCAATATGTGTTTTTAATGCACAGATATAAGGTCCTACTTGATCTGCTAATTCCAGCAACTCTTTTTTACTATTGACATCTGCAGAGCAACAAAGATTGGTTTGTTTACTTTCAATAATAGTAAGTAGGCGTTTGGTGATCTCATTTTCAGTGTTGATCTTAATAGTAGAGTAGCTGAGCTTGGGTACTACATTGCGTTGTAGACGCAATTTATCATATCCAATCTGATTGTTTTTAATAAACTCCAAAGTCATTTTATAGGTCAGCTCATCTATTTTGTTATGTACCTTCAAGATGTTTAAAATTTCCTCAATGGTATAAACACTTAAGACCTTATATCCCTGTTTCTCCAAGGTAGCTACACCTCCTTGCATTCGATCTACAATAGCAATGACATAGTCAATTTCGAGACCTTCATCTTCTATAGCCTCAAGAGTTTCAATCATACTAATTCCACTACTAATCACATCATCAATAACCACAGCTTTGTCACCTTCTTCAAAGATACCTTCCACCATCTTTTTGGTACCATGCTTTTTTACTTCTTTCCTTTTGACGATCATTGATTTTTTGTGCCGCATAGAAATCGCAGAACTCAATGATAGCGCAGCATAAGGAACTCCACACAAATGGTCAAAATCTAGGTTTTTAATCAATTCCCAAAGTTGATCACTAATCTGTTGGAGCGTTTCTGGGTAGGCCACAACTCGACGAAAATCTAGGTAAAAAGGAGAGGAAAGCCCACTTTTTAAAGTGAATTGTCCAAATTGCAATACATCCA
The DNA here is from genome assembly GCA_964580485.1 of uncultured Saprospiraceae bacterium. Classification (GTDB taxonomy): domain Bacteria; phylum Bacteroidota; class Bacteroidia; order Chitinophagales; family Saprospiraceae; genus Saprospira. The sequence goes on from CAZOLU010000002.1 coordinate 3,369, forward strand.
ATTCAAACAGCTGAAGTACAAGTTTTTCTTTATCCATGATTTTTATTTAGGAAGCATATTGTATTAAATTCCATACAAAGCTACAATAAGTCCTCGAAAAATAAAGCTTGTTTTGAAATCTATTCCCTCTAATAGAATGCTATTTTTACTTTAGCACGTTGCACGTGCAACGCTCCAAATTTAACTTGTAACGTTACACGTTTGACGTTTAACGTGTAAGATACTGTTGTGAATAATGTTCAAATTGTAGTGCTTTGTCCAACAAGTACTAACCCTCTGAAATCTACCTAAACTACTAAGTAAAACGCCTAATTGGATATATTACGAAAAATACGGTTGTCTGAGAGTTGAGAATCCTGCATCTTTGTGATAACAAATAAAAACACAGAGACAAGTTCTTAAAATAAGGAGGATGTTCCTCCAAGTTTTCATAGTTTAGTTAGGTTAAATTTCATAGGGTAAATTTTGGGGAAAATTTACTAGAGCCAAGTTGGGGAACTTGGCTCTTTTTTTTGTTGCACTTGAATGTATATTTATATAGGGGATAGTTTGTAAGTTGCATAAGTAAATTACCTAAAATGCTAGTTTAAGCAAATTACTGTTGTTGAAGCTGTGTTTTTACAAGATATTTATATTGTAACAAAAACACAGAGACAAGTTCTTACAACATTGAAGATTTAATTCTTCACGTTTCATAGTTTAGTTAGGTTAAACTAACTAAAGGGTAAATTTTGGGGAAAATTTATAAGAGGCACTAAACTTGGGGGAGTTTAGTGCCTCGCCTTATTATCCTACTCCCACTCAATAGTGGCAGGTGGTTTTGAAGTAATATCATAAACCACACGATTCACATGAGGTACCTCATTAACAATACGATTAGATAGTTTGCCAAGAATCTCTAAAGGAATTCTAGCCCAGTCGGCAGTCATGCCATCTGTACTTGTTACTGCACGCAAACCAATAGTGTAGTTATAGGTGCGCTCATCTCCCATCACTCCTACGGTACGAATACCTGTTAGTACTGCAAAATATTGCCAAATTTCTTTATCCAAACCAGCCTTTGCGATTTCATCTCGATAGACCCAATCAGCTTCTCTCAAAATAGCGAGCTTATCTTCTGTAACATCTCCAATAACGCGAATAGCTAATCCTGGACCAGGGAAGGGTTGGCGAGTTACTACATGCTCTGGCATCTGCATTTCTCGACCAGCTGCACGGACCTCATCTTTGAAAAGGTTACGCAGGGGCTCTATAATTCCTGTAAAACTCATATTTTTAGGCAGCCCACCTACATTATGATGGCTTTTAATAACTGCGGCATGTTGTCCACCACTTTCAATAACATCAGGATAAATAGTGCCCTGAACCAGTAATTCTATATCATCTAGTTTTTTAGCTTCTGCTTCAAAAACCCGAATAAAGGTTTCACCAATAATCTTTCGCTTTTGTTCTGGATCACTAACTCCTTTGAGATTATTGAGGAATTGTTCCCGAGCATCTACACAAATAAGATTGAGGTCAAATTGTTCTGTAAACACCTTTTCTACCATCTCAGCCTCATCTTTTCGCAATAAACCATTATCTACAAAAATACAGGTGAGTTGATGCCCTACTGCTTTGTGTACCAACATGGCTGCCACAGAAGAATCTACACCACCTGATAATGCACACAGTACTTTGCGATCACCAATTTCTTCACGAAGTTGATGAACTGTTTCTTCTACAAAATTATGCATTTTCCAGTCTCCTGTGCAGGCGCAAATTTCAAAAAGAAAGTTATGCAACACCTTGGTGCCTTCTGGAGTGTGTACTACTTCAGGATGAAATTGGAATCCATAAATGTGTTTTACATCATTAGCAAAGGCTGCAACAGGACAGTGGTCTGTGTTGGCAATAATGTGGTAATTATCTGGTAGTTGTTTAACTTGGTAGGTGTGACTCATCCAACAACTAGTATTGGTGGGTACTTTTTTGAAAATAGGATGAGGGCTGACAACCAAGTCTTTTTTCCCATATTCACGGCGCACAGCAGCTTCCACCTCTCCATCATTCAAATGTACAATCAATTGTGCACCATAGCATATTCCCAAAATAGGAATCCCCAATTCAAATATTTGGGGATCTACAGTAGGAGCCCCTTCCTCGTAAACTACGCTTGGACCACCTGTAAAAATGAGCCCTTTGGGTTTACGTTTTGTAATTTCTTCTGGACTAATATTGGAAGGTACTACTTCACAATATACATTGGCTTCACGCACTCGGCGAGCAATGAGTTGATTATATTGTGCTCCAAAGTCAAGCACCAATACTAATTCGTCTGTCATATGATATTGATTTCTTTTGTTTTGTGATTTGGCAAACAGTATTTATTCAACACTATAGTTAGGTGCTTCCTTGGTAATTTGGATATCATGTGGGTGGCTTTCACGAAGTCCAGCATTGGTGATTTGAACAAACTCAGCAGTTTCCTGTAAAGTAGGTAAATCCTTTGCACCACAATAGCCCATTCCTTGACGAATACCGCCAATCAACTGGAAAATAGTGTCTTCTACATAGCCTTTGTAAGCTACACGCCCCTCTACACCTTCTGGTACCAGCTTTTTAGAATTGTGTTGGAAGTAGCGATCTTTGCTTCCTTTTTCCATAGCAGCAATAGAGCCCATACCTCGATATACTTTAAACTTTCGGCCTTGGAATAATTCTATTGCTCCTGGACTTTCTTCACAACCCGCAAAAATACTTCCCATCATACAGATGTTGGCTCCCATGCCCAATGCCTTTACTAAGTCACCAGAGTATTTAATTCCTCCATCTGCTATAACTGGTATACCATAAGCCTTAGCCGCTTCTGCACAATCATAAATAGCAGTGATTTGAGGCACGCCTACACCTGCAATAACTCGAGTTGTGCATATAGATCCAGGTCCAATACCCACTTTTACAGCATCAGCTCCAGCCTCAATCAATGCAATAGTCGCCTTAGCTGTAGCTACATTACCTCCAATGATTTGAAGTTCAGGGAAAGCTTTTTTGATGGTTTTAATTACTTCTAGTACTTTCGAAGAATGCCCATGTGCTGTATCTACTGCAATAATATCAACCCCTGCTTCTACAAGCTTAGCTACACGCTCCATGGTATCTTTAGAAGTCCCTACCGCAGCTCCAGCAAGTAGTCTACCTTCAGTATCTTTAGCTGCATCAGGATAACGTTCTGCTTTTTCAATATCTTTGATGGTGATTAAACCTCCCAAACGTCCATTTTCATCTACCAAGGGTAATTTCTCAACTCGGTGCTTGCGAAGAATGGCTTTGGAGTCTTCTAGTGTTGTTCCAACAGGAGCTGTAATCAAGCCATCTTTGGTCATTACATTGCCAATCTTTTGGTCGAAGTTGGTTTCAAATCGAAGATCACGATTGGTTAAAATTCCAATCAACTTTTTATTTTCATCACAAATTGGTACCCCCGAAATACGATAACGAGACATCAAGGCTTCTGCTTCATACACATAGTGATCAGCAGAAAGATAGAAAGGTTTGGTGATGATAAAGTTTTGAGATCGTTTAACTCGTCCAACTTCCTCTGCCTGCTCCTCAATTGACATATTTTTATGGATGATACCCAAACCTCCTTGCCGAGCCATGGCAATAGCCATATCAGATTCTGTGACAGTATCCATTGCTGCACTAACCAATGGAATATTTAATCTGATTTTTTTGGTAAGCTGGGTTTGTAAACTTACTTGGTTGGGAAGAATATTTGAATGGGCAGGAATGAGTAGGACATCGTCAAAAGTGAGTCCTGTTTTTAGCAATTTTTTCATAGCTAATGATGGTTTTGATGCACATAGCTCACTCCTTCGAGTTTTTATATGCTGTGATTTCTGAAAAAATTGCGAGCAAATTTACGGATGAAAATCCAGATTGATCCTCTTTTCCCATAAATCAAGAGTTAATTTATTGTTAATTTTTCTAGATGATTCTATGAAAAGCAAGTAAAAGAATCTAGTTTTGCACTTTATTTCAAAAAAGGGAGTTTTGCTTAACTTGTATTATAAGTTGCAAAAGCCAGTATTGGTAAGTAATGTAGCTTATTTTCAATAAAAAAAATGCTAGATGGCAGATCAAAAACAAAGCGGATTAGACATAGATTTGGGAAATCTTTGCTCAAAAGACGCTTTTGGCTGGGCAAAACAAACCTTTGCTAATCGAAATGAAAAAGCTGGTGCATTAGCCTTGGATGTAGATGGTGTTTTTGCGAATATGCTTCAATTTGGAGATCAGCGCATTGGAATTGGTTCAGATGGGATTGGTACTAAAATCGAGTTGGCAGAACGCACAGGGATTTACAATACCCTAGGTTTTGATTTAGTTGCAATGGTGGCTGATGATTTAGCTACTGCTGGTTTTGAACCCACTAGCATTTCCAACATTATTGATGTTGATCAACTGGATAGGGAGATTATCAATGAGTTGATGAAGGGGCTGGTAGAGGCCTGCAATTTCGCTAATATGAGTATCACTGGTGGTGAAATCGCAGAATTAGGAGATCGAATTGGGGGGTATGGTGATCGTATGCACTTCAATTGGTGTTCTACAGCTATAGGAGTTTTACCCAAAGCTTTGGAAAAACCAATTGATGGAACAACAATAGAAGTTGGAGACCAAGTGATTTCGCTTCAAAGTCGAGGTTTTCGAAGCAATGGCTTTTCATTACTGCGCCGCATCATGCAGACTAATTTTGGCGACAATTGGCACCATCAATCTTATGAGGGCAACAAAACATGGGGAGAAGCTCTAATCACCCCTTCTCTTATCTACGCACCACTCATCAACCAATTTATTCAAAAAAATATCATTCCTAAAGGAATTGCACATATCACAGGTGGTGGAATCGCAGATAATTTCCGTAGAGTATTAAAAACAACCAACTTAGGCGCAACACTTGACCATCTTTTTGAACCCTTAGACCTAATCAAAAAGGTGATGGAACTCGGAAATGTAGAGGATGAGGATGCCTACTTATATTGGAATATGGGCAATGGTATGTTGTTGGTTGTCAAAGAAAATGAGGTAGACCCCCTACTTGAAATCGCAGATTCGGCGGGTTATAAGGCGCGAGCAGCAGGAAAAATTACGGCGGACTCCCAGATAAAGATCAACTGTGGGACTGTGCAACTAACTTATGAATTTTAAATAGCAAAGACTGTCCAAAACGGACGGTCTTTTTTTTATAGATTTAACTCGAAATCAAGAGATTTAATTTATGTCTTACAACACTATAAAGCGCTTTTTCAAAGAAGGAATAACAGATGCTAAAGGCAATAGTATTGAGCAAAAAGCAAAGCATCAGCTCAATATCACAACAGGGGCTGTTAAAACAGCCCAATTGTTCTCCATCAACTATGAATTGACTGAAGAACAGCTACAAGCTTTTGCAGAAGGTTGCATTCAGGACAAAATTACAGATGAGGTTTTGGTGAATGCTTATTTTGAACCTACAGCATATGCTTGTGCAGTGGCGGTGGCACAACTGCCTGGTGTAACAGACGATGAGGGGACTTCTGCTCAAATGGCATTGGCTGATTTTTTTAACCTGAAATTGGATGTGAACACTCAACACATCTTCTCTCAATATATCTACTTTTTTGAGAAAGAATTGAATCAGGATCAGTTGAAATTAGTAGGAGAGCGTTTGTTGGGAAATCCGCTAATCAATCATTTTACCTATACTTATAGAGATCTTGAATCTGAGAAAATTCAAATGGAGTATTATGTTCCTGAAGTGAAAATGGAAATTGATAATACTATTGATTTTGTTGAATTAGAGGGTTTAAGCGATGAGGAGTTATTGAATTTATCTAAAACTATGGTTCTGGCATTGAACCTAGAAGAAATGCAGGCTATCCGGGACTACTATCTAAATCCTGAAATCAAGGCTAAGCGAGAAGAAATGGGGTTGCCAGTCCATCCCACAGATTGTGAGTTAGAAGTATTAGCACAAACTTGGTCAGAACACTGTAAGCATAAAGAATTTAATGCAATTATTCATTATAATAATAATGTAAAAGGGGAGCAAAAAACAGTAACTTCTCTTTTCAAAACATACATCAAAGGAGCTACTGATAAAGTTGCGGAGAGCCTTGCTGCAAAAGGCAATGACTGGTTGGTAAAGGTTTTCACAGATAATGCAGGGGTAGTTAAAGCAACCAAAGACAAGCTTTTTGTTTGGAAGGTGGAAACACATAATTCCCCTTCTGCTTTAGATCCTTACGGTGGGGCAATTACAGGGATTTTGGGGAATAATCGAGATCCTTTAGGAACAGGTGTTGGTGGTGCAAAGCTACTTTTCAATACCAATGTACTTTGTTTTGGACCTCCTTCTTATGACAAACCTCTACTGACGGGGCAACTACACCCACGCCGGATTATGGAAGGGGTGGTCGCTGGTATTGAGGCTGGTGGTAATAAATCAGGGGTTCCTACCGTGAATGGTTCTATTGTTTTTGATGAAAGATATAGTGGAAAACCTTTGGTGTATTGTGGCACAGGGGGTGTTTTACCTTATACTTTTAAGGGGAAAAACAGTTGGGAAAAGCCTATTGATACAGGAGATCATATCATTATGGCAGGAGGTCGTGTTGGTAAGGATGGAATCCATGGTGCTACTTTTTCTTCTATCGAAATTGATGAACATTCTCCAATGTCTGCGGTGCAAATTGGCAGTCCAATCACTCAAAAGAAGATCTACGATTTTATGTTGATTGCTGCTGAAAAAGGTTTAATCAAAACTAGTACAGATAATGGAGCAGGTGGACTTTCCTCATCTATTGGAGAGTTGGCTGAAATCACAGGAGGTGCCATAGTTTATTTAGATAAGGTCCCTTTAAAATATGCGGGACTAAAACCTTGGGAAATATTCGTTTCTGAATCTCAAGAGCGTATGTCCCTAGTAATTGAAGAGCAAAATTTAGAAGAGCTTTTTACCTTGGCTAAATTGATGGAAGTGGAGTTGACCGATATTGGGACTTTCACCGACTCGGGTTTCTTAGATATTCGATATGAAGATCAGCAAGTCGCCTATATCCAAATGGAGTTTTTGCATGAGGGAGTTCCCACTAAAATTATGCAGGCGGAATGGAATGATCTTGGTTTGGAAGAGCCCGAAATTGCTGATGAATTAGATTATAATGATATCCTACTTCAGCTAATGGGCAGTTTGAATATCTGTTCTCGAGAGCATGTGATTCGTCAATATGATCATGAGGTAAAAGGTAAAACGATTGTAAAACCCCTGATGGGACCTGAAGGTCGTGCTCCTCAAGATGCAGGAGTCATGCGCTTTGGCTTTGAAAGTTATGAAGGGGTAGCTATTTCTAATGGAATTTTACCCCGATATGGCGATATTGACGCCTATGAGATGTCGGCAGGTGCCTTTGATGAGGCAGTACGTCAGATTATTTCAGTAGGTGGACGTTTGCCCAACACCGAAGAAGGAGATGGCATTTTTTGGTCTATTAACGACAATTTCTGTGTTCCTGATTCTTTTTATGATGAAGTAAACAATCCTGATGGTAAAGAAAAGTTAGCCAAATTGGTGCAAATGTGTGAAGCTTTGTATGATATGGCTACCTTTTTTGATATTCCATTAACTTCAGGAAAAGATAGTATGAAGAATGATTTCAAAGCCGATGGTCAAAAGATTTCTATTCCTCCAACTATTCTTTACTCTATGACTTCCAAGTTGGATGATGTTCGCCAAACGGTGACTTCTGAGTTTAAAATGCCTGGAGATCTCATCTATCAATTAGGAGAAACTTATGATGAATTAGGTGCTTCTGAATTCTATAATCTTTGGAATGTTTTAGGTGCTAATGTACCTAAAGTGCGTAAAGAAGCAGCAAAAGAACTTTACCTCAAAGTGATGGAAGCCAATAGACAGGGATTGATTGCTTCTAGTCATGATCTTTCTGATGGGGGACTAGCCGTAGCTTTGGCAGAAGCTGCTTTGGGAGGAATTTTAGGAGCTGAGGTAGAGCTAGACCAATTGTCGGATCTAGACACTGTTGTTCGTTTATTCTCCGAATCTCATTCTCGCTTTGTAGTGTCAATCGCTCCTGAAAATAAAGAAGCTTTTGAAGCTTTGATGGGAGAACGTGCTACATTCCTTGGAACAGTAACTGAAAACCCTACTCTTATTATCAAAGAAGAGGGAGAAACACTGATTCAATTGAAGAACGAGAAATTGCAGACTGCTTGGAATGAAGGTCTTGGATTCTAAGCTTATTCAATTAAAATTATCAAATCAATATAATGGTCAAAGTATTAGTATTAACTGGATTTGGCATCAATTGCGAAGAGGAAACTGCAGCCGCTTACAAAATGGCTGGAGCTGAGGCTGATATTGTACACTTCAATCAAGTTTTAGTGAATGGTTATTCTATTCATCAATATGATATCCTGCATTTTCCTGGTGGCTTCTCTTTTGGAGATGATCTATCTTCTGGGAAAGTGATGGCCAATAAAATCCGTTATAAAAAACTACCTTCAGGAAAAACCCTTTTGGAAGAAATTAAGCAGTTTTTGAATGAGGGGAAATATATCATGGGGATTTGTAATGGTTTCCAAATGTTGGTACGTTTGGGACTTTTACCTAATAGCAATCTCCGTTTTGAGCAACAAGCTAGCCTAGCTCACAATGATTCAGCTAAATATGAAGATCGCTGGGTATATTGCAAAGTAAATAAAATGTCAGACACTCCCTTTTTGAAAGGAATTGATATCTTCCCTGTTCCAGTTCGTCATGGGGAAGGAAAATTGGTTTTTGGAAATGATACCATGCGTCAAATTGTAAAAACCAAAGCACTCAATTGCTTGACCTACTGTTTAGAGGATGGAACAGAAGTTTCTGAATACCCCAAAAATCCCAATGGGTCTGAATTAAACTGTGCTGGTCTTTGTGATCCTACAGGACAAGTTTTTGGACTAATGCCTCACCCTGAAGCCTTCCTCAGTTTATACAATCATCCCAATTGGGGACAAATTAAACGTAAAAATCCCAATGTTTCAGAAGAAGGAGAAGGTCTAAAAATCTTCAAAAACATCGTTCAGCATGTGGCTGAGCAAAAAACGATTGAAGCTTAAAAGCACGTTGCACGTGCAACGTTTAACGTGAAACTTTAAACGTTTGAATTAGAAATAAATCTAAAAATCAATATAAATCGAACTTTCATGAGTCTTGTACCTATTCGTCGCGCTTTATTAAGTGTTTCTGACAAAGCAGGAATTGAAGCTTTAGCCCAAGCCTTGGTCGCCCAAAATTGTGAAATCATCTCTACAGGAGGCACGCGCAAAAAATTGGAAGAAGCTGGAATTGCTACTACGGAAATTTCAACTGTTACTGGTAATCCAGAAGCTTTTGGTGGTCGCATGAAAACCATCTCTTTCAATATTGAATCTGCTCTACTTTTTGATCGTGATCGTGATGCTGAAGAAGCAAAATCTTTGGGTATTGAAGCTATTGATTTGGTGGTTTGTAATCTCTACCCATTCAAAAAAGTGATGGATGCTGGTGCTGATTTTGAAACTTTGATTGAAAATATTGATATAGGAGGACCAACAATGGTGCGCTCTGCTGCTAAAAACTTTAAGCATGTGGCGGTGGTAGTAGATCCTGCTGATTATGCTGAATTAACCGCAGAATTAGAAGCTAATAATGGTGCATTAAGCTATGAATTTCGCCAAAGGTTGATGACCAAAGCCTTCAACCACAGCGCCGATTATGATGCAATGATTGCCATGGCAATGGACAAAGAAGTTGGAACGCAGTCTCTTCGACTCAACTTTAAAGAAGGTAAAACACTTCGTTATGGCGAAAATAGCCACCAAGCGGCTAGTTACTACCGCGAAGTGACCGAAAACCCTTCTCTAGCAGATATGAAAGTCTTACATGGCAAAGCACTTTCATTCAACAATATCTTAGATATTCATGGTGCACTAGAAGCCATCAAAGGCAGCAAGGCAATTGCTTGTTCAGTGGTAAAGCACAATAATCCTTGTGGTTTAGCAGAGGGAGATGATCAACGCAAGGTTATGGAATTGGCTTGGGCTGGAGATCCCATTTCTGCTTTTGGTTCTATCATTGCCTTCAATACAGATCTTAAATTAGAAACGGTCAAATTCTTTGATCTAGATCATGAGGATCGTAGCAAACGAAAATTTGTTGAGGTAGTCATTGCTCCTAAAATTGAAGCAGATGCATTAGCCTACCTCCAAAAACACAAAAACTTGCGTGTAATTGAGCTGGATGTTAATATTTTGGATTACAATAAAGATTACCGCTATTTGAATGGTAGCCTACTTGCCCAAGATACAGATGAGGTTTTGTATGATAAAATGGAGTCTGTTACTGCAAAAGAATTTGATGCAGAAGGACACAAAAACCTAGTAGAATTTGGGCTTCGTGCTATTCGCAGCATCAAATCCAACTCTATTGTATTGGTTCGCCAACATGGTAACTGCATGCAATTATTGGGAATGGGAGCAGGACAACCCAATCGCTTGATTGCAACTAAATTATCCATCGAAAAAGCTAAAGAAAACTTAGACCGCGAATTGGGTGCAGAGGCTATCGCAGCACAGGCTTATTATGAACGTGAATTGGGGAGTGCAGTGATGATTTCTGACGCATTTTTCCCTTTTGCAGATAATGTAGAGCTTGCTGCCGCTGAAGGTATCCGCCAAATTGTGCAGCCAGGTGGCTCTATTCGTGATAAACAAGTCATTGAAGCTTGTGATAAATTGGGAGTAAGTATGTTGTTTACTGGAATTCGTCACTTCAAACACTAATTCAAATGAATTGCATTACAAAATTAGAGACCAGCAGCAACAAACTGGAGTTTTTGCATCGTGGAAAAGTGCGCGACAGCCTTCGTGTAGATGAAAATACGCGTTTGATTGTGGTAACTGATCGTATTTCTGCTTTTAATAAGAAAATCAAAACACCGATTCCCAACAAAGGAGCGGTTTTGAATGGAATTGCCAACTTTTGGTTCGAACAAACTCAACACATTATTCCAAATCATGTGATTAAAGTGATTGATCCTAACCTGATGTTGGTGAAGGAAGCTGAACCCATCCGTGTAGAAATGGTGGTGCGTGGATATTTAACAGGATCTATGTGGAGAGCTTATGAAGGAGGGCAAAGAGAATTCAACAATGGGCAGATTTTTATTCATAATGGAATGCAAAAAAATCAAGGTTTTTTAGTTCCACTTATTACTCCTACCACAAAAGATGAGGATGACACACCTATTTCTCCCAAAGAAATCGTTGATTCTGGTTTAGTTTCTGAGGAAATTTGGAATCAGATGCAAGCAAAAGCACTAGAAATCTTCAATTTTGGATCAAAATACCTAGCAAAAAAAGGAATCATCTTGGTAGACACCAAATATGAGTTTGGGTTGTTGGATGGGGAATTGATTTTAATTGATGAAATCCACACACCTGATTCTTCTCGTTTTTGGCGAATGTCTGATTATGAAACAAATTCTGAAACAGCAGAGCAAATTGATAAAGAATTTGTGCGTCAGTGGATGTTGGCGAACAAAGTGGATGGTAAAGTGCCTTTAGTTTTAGCTCCTGAAGTGATTGAGGAAACCACCCATCGTTATGAGGAAATTTATGAAATGGTAACAGGAAGTAAATTGGCGGTACCTGCAACTGATTTAGAAGAAAGAATTCGTCAAAACCTAGTAACAGAAGGACTTTTAGCAGAAAATGATTCATTAGAAATAGCTTAATAATAAAGAAAATGGGACTATACAAAGCAGTATCCCCTCTAGACGGGCGTTATGCCTCCAAATTACCCAATCATGGAAACTATTTTTCAGAATATGCCTTGATGTATTATCGCTGTAAAATGGAATTGCTCTATGTTTTAGCTCTGGACAAAACAGGACTTTTTGAGCCTTTGAATGACACTGAAAAAGCCAATATCCAAGATTGTATTGACAATTTTACAGAAGCTGATTACAATCGTATTAAGGAGATTGAAGCTGTTACTAAACATGATGTAAAAGCCTGTGAGATCTTCCTACGCGAGCGCACACAATTGCGTAATGTGCACCTTCTACACTTTGCTTTGACCTCTGAAGATGCCAATAACCTAGCCTATACCTTCATGTTGAAGGATTATCTAGAACAGGAGCAACTACCTCAAATCAAAGCTTTGTTGGAAAAGTTGATGGAATTAGCAGAACAGTGGAAAACAGTCCCTTTCCCCTCAAAAACACATGGTCAAAAGGCTTCTCCTAGTACAGCAGGTAAAGAATTAGCTGTATTTGTCAATCGAATTGCGCGTATTTACAAGGAGTTGATAAATTTCCGTTTTTATGGAAAATTAGGTGGTGCCGTAGGCAACTATTCTGCGATGATGGCAGCCTTTCCAGATTTTGATTGGTTGACCTTCTGTCATCAGTTTATGAAAGATCAGGATATTGAACCCAATATTGCCACTACCCAAATTGAGGATCATGACACTTGGGCGGCTTATTTTGACTATACTCGTCGTCTGAATAACATCATTATGGATTTGGATGTAGATTGTTGGTTGTACATCTCTTATGAATTGTTCTTTGAGAAATCTCAAGCTAATGAGGTAGGGTCTTCTACTATGCCACATAAGGTAAATCCTATCAACTTTGAGAATAGTGAAGGGAATTTGATGTTGGCGAATGGTTTACTCACTGTTCTATCTGACAAATTGTGTCGCTCTCGTATGCAACGTGACCTTTCTGATTCTACCGTAGAACGCAATATGGGAACAGCTTTGGGATATTCTTATATTGCAATCGTAGAAACGATGCGTGGATTGAATAAACTTCAGCTTAATGAGGCCAAATGTATTGAGGAGTTGAACAATAGTCCTGAGCTTTTGGCAGAACCAATTCAAACGGTACTAAAAACGGTGGGAGTTGATGATCCCTACACCTTGCTCAAACAAGCCTCTCGTGGTAAAAAACCAACTAAGGAGTCTCTGGTAGAATTGGTCAATAGTTTGGGTATTCCTCAAGAGGTAAAGGATTATTGCAATAAAATGGAAGCTGTGGACTATGTGGGGGATGCTGTACGCATTTGCGATTTAGTGCTTGCAGCAACCAAAGCAATTCTTTAAAGCAGGGCACGTTGCACGTGCAACGTTACACTTGTCAAGTGCTAAATGAAACTTTAAACGTTTAACGTTAAAAATATCACTCAAATGAATATTGCCGTTTTGGGCTCTGGAGGTCGCGAGCACGCTATTTCTTGGAAATTTGCTCAAAAATGGGGTTGGGATCATGTTTTTACCCTTCCTGGAAATGGAGGAATTCCAAATTCTCATATTGTAGACATCAATAACTTTGAAGCAGTTCGTGAATTTTGTGAAGACTATGCGATTGAGTTGATTTTTGTGGGGCCTGAGACCCCTCTTGCAGCAGGCATTGTCAACTACTTTAGAGAAAATACCCAAATTAAAATATTTGGTCCTGATAAAACTGCTGCTCAACTTGAAGGCTCTAAAATCTTCGCCAAAGAGTTTATGAAAAAACATGGAGTTGCCACAGCAGACTTCCAATCTTTCCAATCTTTAGAAGGAGCTAAAGTATATGCTCAAAGCAAGAACGGAAACTTAGTCATCAAATATGATGGCTTAGCAGCAGGTAAAGGGGTTTTTGTATGCGATAATATGGAGGATGTTGAAAATGCTTTGGCAGAATTAGAAGAAAAATATGGATCAGAATTTCCATTTTTGATGGAAGATAAAATTGTGGGCAAAGAAATTTCGATCATTGGTTTTACGGATGGTCAGGATATCCGCCTCCTACTTCCTTCGCAAGATCATAAACAGTTGATGGAAGGAGATATTGGCCCAAATACTGGCGGTATGGGCGCATTTTGTCCTGTTCCTTTTTATAATGAAGAATTGAAAAAGGCTATTCAGAAGAATGCTATTATCCCAACCTTGAATGGTTTAAAAGCTGAGGGTTTTGATTATAAAGGAGTGATTTATTTTGGATTGATGATTGGAGAAAATGGACCTGAAGTTTTGGAATACAATGTCCGGCTTGGAGATCCAGAAACAGAAGTCATTTTACCTTCCCTCAAAACAGACTTATCTGATCTAGTTTTAGCTTGTTTAGATGGTTCTCTTTCGAATCTAGACTTGGAATTTAATGAAGGTTACTTTGTAGATGTAGTGATGGTTTCAGGAGGATATCCAAAAGCTTATCAAAAAGGGTTTCCAATCCATGGTTTAGATCAGGTGGATGATGATACTATTGTTTTCCATGCTGGAACAAAGTCGGAAGATGGAGTCATCAAAACCAATGGTGGCCGGGTTTTAAATGTCGTAACTCAAGCTCCAACATTGGAAGAAGCCATTCAAAATACATATACAGAAGTCGCAAAAATTAGCTTTGAAGGGCATTTTTATCGCAAAGATATTGGTCGAAGACAAAATTAGACTATGAAAAATATAGCTATTTTCATCTCAGGAAGAGGCAGTAATATGAAAGCCATTGTAGAATCTTGTGAAAATGGAATTCTAAAGGGAAATGCAAAACCTATTTTAGTTTTTTCCAATAAAACTACTGCTCCTGGTTTGGAATATGCAAAAACAAAAGGCATTCCAACAGAAGTGATCTCCTCCAAGGGAAAAAAAAGAGTAGATTTTGATCAAGAAGTATTAGAACTACTCAAAAGCTATACTCCTGATTATATTGTTTTAGCTGGCTATATGCGCATCCTAAGTCCAGCATTTACACAAGCTTATCCAAAACGAATCATTAACATTCACCCAGCAGATACTCTAGTACACCAAGGCTTAAATGCATATCAATGGGCTTTTGACAATCAGTTGAAGCAAACCAAAATTACAGTGCATTATGTAGATGAAGGTTTGGATACAGGACAAATTATTGATCAAGCTACAGTAAATTTGGAGGGTGCAACGTCTTTAGAGGAAGTGGAGCAAAGAGGATTGGAGGTAGAGCACCAGTTTTATAGTCAAGCACTAAAAAAAGTTTTTGAATAGATTTAAACTCGTATATAAATATGTGTGGAATAGTTGGATTTTATGGTGGTAAAACTGTGGTTTATGAATTGATGATGGGCATGAATGCCCTACAACATCGAGGACAAGACTCAGCAGGAATAATAACTTTTGAAAAAACCTTTCATGTAAAAAAAGGTTTGGGATTGGTGAGTAATGTCTTTGAGCAACGGCATGCAGATCGCTTAAAAGGAAATATTGGAGTAGGTCATGTGCGTTATACTACACATGGCACCAATGAAATTATGAATGCTCAACCTATTGCAGCCAATTACCCTTTTGGAATTGCAATGGTTCATAATGGCAATGTAACCAACTTTGAAGAAATGCATGATATTCTTTACAAAGAATATCATACCCTCCCTGCCACCACCAACGACCTAGAGCTGATCCTTTATACCTTTGCTTCGGAACTGAAGAATAATGATTTAGGAAACATCAAAGCAACACATATTTTTGATGCTGTTCGCAAAACACAGTCTAAAATTTATGGCGCTTATTCAGTGATTGCAGCGATTGCCAACCATGGATTGCTGGCTTTTTGTGATCCTAATGGTATTCGCCCCTTGGTGATGGGTAAAAAGGAGAAAGAAAGTGGTACTGTTTACGGATTTGCTTCAGAAACCGTCTGCTTTGATCACCTAGGTTATGAGATAGTGCGAGATTTAGAGCCTGGTGAAATTGTTTTTATAGATAATGAGGGGAAACTACACAGTTCGCAAGGGGAAAAGCGAGGTGCCAATTTTTGTATTTTTGAATTTATCTATTTTGCCCGAGAAGATTCTACCATTAAAGGAAAGTTGGTTGCTGGGCAACGTGTTAAAATGGGTCGAGCCTTAGCAAAAAAAGTACAAGCATTGGGGCTAAAGCCTGATATGGTGATAGATGTACCAACTTCTGGCTATTTTGCTGCTTCAGGCTTGGCGGAGGCGCTGAAAATACCGTATAAGAGGGGGTTAGTTAAAAGTAATTATATTGGGCGAAGCTTTATCTCTCCTAATCAGGGTGAGCGAGAGGCGATTGTTAAGCGAAAACTCAACCCCATAGCCAAAACAATTGCAGGAAAAAAAATTGCTGTGGTAGATGACTCCATTGTACGTGGTACTACATCTAGACGAATTGTTCAAATTTTAAAGGACGCTGGTGCAGCAGAAGTGTATTTTATTTCGGCCGCACCCCCAGTGCTCAACCCCTGCATATATGGTATTGATATGTCTGTTACTACGGAACTGATCGCTGCTCAGAAGAGTTTAGAAGATATACAACAATATATCGGGGCCGACGCACTAATTTACCAATCATTAGAAGACTTAAAAGCACTATTCAGTGAGCTACCAACTTGCATGGCTTGCTTGGATGGAATGTATCCGACCGAGGGTGCGGCAGAAGCTCTGCGCCTGATCGAGCAGGAACGTCTTGAGTCTGGAGGGCGTTGAAAAGAAAATTAAGAAAGAGTAAAATAAAACTCTGAAAAAAAGAACTCCCCGTTTTGGAAATTCCAAAACGGGGAGTTCTTTTTTTCAACCATTTGGTTTTCAAATCATTCTGAGAGTTAAAATACTTTAAAACAAAATGTTTTAAAAAATTTTGTTTTAAGAAACATTTTGTTTTAAATTTGCATTATACATAATGAATGCGATTGTGAACACATTTTCGATAACTACTTAAAAGTAAAATACTTATGAACAGCAAAAACTTAACTCTTGTTAAAAATCAACTTCGTGCAGTTTGGTATAAAATTAAATCCAACAACAAAAAAATTACACTAAACCTAGCAATTATTGGCATCTTAGTTTTTTTATTTAATACACGAGAATTATCATTTAAAGTATCTCTAGCATCTCCTGCTACAATTAGTACTGAAAAAATACCTCCCCGAACTGCAGAACCTCAAAAGGCCTCCTTATTCCCAGATCCTTTAGATTGGTGGGATGAAATTAAAGAAAAACAATCAACTATTGAAGATCGACTAAATCTCGCTAATCCAGCAACAGCAGTAGGTGCGGCTCTTACTGAAGATCAAAAAAAGGAAGCTGCAAAATACTCTAATCTTGGTTTTGTTTTAAATCCTGGTTTGGCTAAAAAACTTGGCGTATCTCCTGAAGTTGTAGAATTTAAAAAGCAAAAGTGTTTAAGTTATATTGAAAAATACGCCCCAATCGCTATAGAAGAAATGGAACTCTATGGAATCCCCGCCAGTATTACCTTAGCGCAGGGTCTTGTCGAAAGTAATGCAGGAGATAGTCGCTTATCGGTAAACGAAAACAACCATTTTGGGATAAAGTGTAGATCTAAATGTTTAGGTTGTCGCTGTGCCAACTATACCGACGATGATAAATACGATATGTTTAGAATTTTTGAATCTCCCTGGTATAGTTTTAGAGAACATAGCAAATTATTAACAGGTAGTAGATACAAACATCTTTTAAAATTAGATATTACTGATTATAAAAATTGGGCTCGCGGTTTACAAGCTGCAGGATATGCTACTAACAAGAAATACGCAAAAACACTTATTGCAGTTGTTGAAAAACTAGAGTTATATAAGTATGACAAGATGAAGTAGCTAAAATTAGTAGTTGTCGCATATAACTCCCCAAAACCGAATTCATCGGGTTTGGGGTTTTTTCTTACCCTAGACAGAATATAACTTAAATAGATACGAAATAGTGCAGTTCCCTTTTTTGCCCATTTCCCTGTAAAGTATATTTTTTTAGCTAACTTTAATTTGATAGACATAAACACCTAAAAATATACGAAAAAATTGATATATGAAGCGTTTTTCTCTAGAGGCCATCATTTTTCTGTTGCTTCTCATCAGTCAGCACAGCTTTTCACAATTAAAACGGGGGCAAAAGTTCCTAAAAAAGCAACAATATGAGTTAGCTATTACCGCTTTTGAAAATGAAATATTTGGAAATAAGGAGTATATCGCCGTACAAGCAGAACACCACCTAGCCAAAATTTACTTCAATAAAAACTATGAGGGTTTTAGCTTAGAACGAGCTTATGAATATGCCAAAAGTGCTAAAAAACGTTGTACACAACTTTCTAATAAGGAGCTCAGAAAGCTCCAAAAACAAGGGCTCAACACATTAACACTTGACCACCACAAACGCCAGATTGTTAATCAAGCCTATGCAGAAGCCAAAGCAGAAGATAGTTATGATGGCTACCAATATTTTCTACAAACCTATGATGGTCCAACACCCATTCAATTTGAAAAGGTGACTATTTGGAGGAATCAAAAGGGATTAAAGAAAATGCAAGAAATAGACAGATTTAGCAGCTATGAAAATTTCAGAAAAAGTTATCTCGAGGATTTACAAAAATATACTCCAGGTGTTGATAGTGTTTTACAAATGGAAATGTTTGAGAGCTTTATTCAAGAAAATAGTTGGGGACAGTATGGGCGTTTCAAAGCTAAATATCCTAACAATGTTTATGTAAAAGACTCGGTAGCTGCTGCCTATTATCGTCCAATTGCTACAAGTCCACGCATCTCAGATTTTAAAGATTTTATTATTGGATACCCCAATAGTATTTTTGCCAGTCTTGCAGTTAAGCAAATTTACAAACTAACTATGCAGTATGATCGCTTAGGTGATTATGATTATTTTGTAAGAAGTTATCCTGACTTTAAAGGTATTGAGGCACTTTGGGAACGCTATTTGGAGTTATACCTCAAACAACAAGGTGCTAGTGCTGCTGAACAATTCCGCCAAAGCTACCCTAATGCCCCCCCCTCCATCGTAGAAAAAACCAAATAAAATGCAAAAAGCCGCCCAAACACTTATAATTTTACTTTGCTTGCTCACCCACCCCATCACACAACAAGCACAACCCCTACAATTTTATCAAAATCAGTTTGAAAAAGCTAAAACAGAAGCACATAACAAACATCATATTTTGCTTGTGTATACTTATGCAGATTGGTGTGCTCCTTGTAAAATGATGGATAGGGAGGTCTTTCCAGCAACAGCAGTAGTTGATTTCCATAACAATCGATTTACTTGTTGTAAAATTGATGTAGAATCTAAAGCAGGAAAAGCATTTGAAAAAATCCACTCTGTAAATGCAGTTCCTACCCTATTTTATTTTGATAGTGATTTTAAACTTTTATATAAAAAGACAGGTGCAGCTTCCAGCCCCAATGAATTTATTACACACAGCCAAGCAGCACTTGATATCTCCAAAGCAGATAGGGTTTATGGTCTTATTGAAAATCCTAAAAGCCTGTTTTTGTATAGCTATTTTCTGAAAGAAGAAGGATTGGACTATAGTAGTTGTCTGAATCAATACCTCAACACCCAAGAAGATTGGTTTGCTCCAGATCCTATGCGTATTATTCTTGATTTAGCAGAAGATAAAGATAGTTTAGCTATCAACCACTTTGTAACACATATTGATAGCTTTCAAGCCGTTTTTGGAATAGATAAGGTTCATGAAAAACGTATGCTATTGGTTTTAGATCTCATCCTAGAATTTTTAGACAATAGTAATCAAAAGCCAGATTTTAACGAAGCTGCACCTATTTTCAAACGCTATTTTGGAGCAGAAGAATACTTGGAGCACCTCCTGCTTTTCAAATTTCGATACCATCAACAGCATGAGGATCGAGCAGCCATGCGCCAAACACTACAACAATTCATCAAAGAAGTAGTAGCCTTGATGCCAGATGGAAAAGATAAAGCAATGGAATATATTCAGGCTGCGGCTACTTTTTATGATCTTTCAGAAGGAAAGGAAGAGCTACAACAACAGGCCTTTTTTTGGGGAGAACTTGCAGCACAGCTCCACTCCAGTTATGACATCTTCAACATCCTATCTATTTTGTATGAAAATGCAGGCAACTCCTCCAAAGCAAAATATTATCAAAATAAAGCCCAAGACCTACTAAGAAAAGATTAAGAGCTTAAAATCAACGTTGAGCGTTAAGCGTTAAGCGTTGCACGTTGCACGTGCAACGTGAAAAGTTTAACGTGCTATAATCTTGAAATAAACTTGAAAAAAGCTAGTTTTTATGGTATTTTTGAATGGTAAAGGATTATTTAAAGGACTTTTTTGCACGTTGCACGTGCAACTTGAAACGCTTAACGTTTAATGAGTAAAATTATTATTTTTGGAAATCAGAAAGGGGGAGTAGGCAAAAGTACCATCACCACACTTTGTGCCAATGCACTATCACAAGCCCCATTCAATCTCAAACTCTGTATCATTGACAATGATCGTCAGAAAAGTATTGTAGAAGCGCGAAACTTTGATTTAGAAGATTATGGAGAAGATGCTCCTTATGAGGTATTGGATATGAATTTAGAGCAACTTCAAAAAAACATCCACCACCTAGACCAGCAATATGACCTCATTTTTATTGATACTGCCGGTCGTCTTGATATCAGTATGGATATTCAACAACAAGAAATCACTAAAGCATTGATGTATGCAGACTACTTGTTTATTCCTTTCAAAGCTGGTAATTTCAATTTGGATGCAAGTTTAGAGTATCTAAAAATGGTAGCACAATTAAGTCAACTGAGATCTTCCAACGAACGACCACTACATTTTTATGGCTTTGTCAATATGTATCGAGATCGATCCAAAACCAATACAGATCTAATTATAGAAATAGAAAATTTGAAGTCTGCAGGAGTCAACTTTATGACAACACGCTTACGAAACTACACCCTTTTTGAAGACATTGATACCTTGAGTAGTTTGTATGATGTAAATTCTACAGACAAAGCTAAACTAAACTTCACCGTTTGGTTAAATGAATTTATAAAAACACTAAAAGATGAGTAAGAAGAGATCAAAAACAAGCGACTTTAGCTTAGAACTCAATACTAAAAAAGGAGGAAAACTCCCTACACCAGAGGAAGTAGAAAAGACAATTGCGAAAGCTACTGGAAAAGAAAAAAAAGAAGCTCTAATATCCAAACCCAAACGTATTCCTTTTACTACGGCTATTACTCCTGAACAGCGCGCAATATTAGAAGCATTGGCACTTGAAGGAAAGGAGTCTATTGCAGATATAGTTGGACTTGCCCTTGAGCATTATTTTAGTGAAGTTCGCACCTTAGAAAATGAAGAGATGAAAACCGTCTTTTTAAAAATTTTCGAGAAAAAGCTGAAATAAGATAAACATTATATTCAAAAGTGTCACGTTGCACTTGCAACGTGACACTTTTAACGCGCTGTATAATTATCTTTTCCTTATCAAAGCCCCGCAGTAGCAGCAGCTCCAGTCATTGTAGGAAAAATCTCTGCTAAAATAGGCTTCAAACCACTTAGGAAAAACTCCACTGCAATCACCATAACAATCAAGCCCATCAAGCGCAGCATGATCTTATTGCCAGTTTCTCCAAGCATTTTAGATAGTGTAGAAGAAGCATGCAATACCAAGTAAGTAATCAACAAGATCAAAGCCATAACAGCAATTAAAATTCCTTTTTGAACAAGATTATCTGCATCTTGCATCAAGATAATAGAGTTGGTAATTGCTCCAGGACCACAAATTAAGGGAATCGCTAAAGGAGTAATAGACACATCCGTTACATAAGACTTCACCTCCTCCTCTCTAACTTTCACACGCCCCAAACGCGCCTGTAGCATATCAGATCCCATTTGAAAGAAGATAATCCCTCCTACAATGCGAAAAGCATTGGCAGAAATACCAAAAAATGAAAATAGTAGCTGCCCTGATAGGGCAAAAGTGAGCATCGTCAAAAATGCTGCTAAGGTTGCCTTTCTTGCAGTAGCACGCTGAGCCTTTCGATCCAACTCACTAGTCATTGTCATGAAGACAGGCATAGTACTCAATGGATTCACGATTGAAAAATAAGAAGTGAATGCTAACAAAGCAAATGCAATATTTTCACTCATTTTGATATGTTTTTTTAGTTGTTTGAGTTTAATTTAAATACAGAACAAATGTAGATCTTAGCAGCATCAAAACAGCTATTTTTTCTAAAAATTTATTATTTTTAGAAAATAAAACTATTTTAATGCCTTTAATTAGATAAATAGTAGTAAAAAGATCTCCCCAAAGCTCTTAAACAGAAAAAATTTCTATTTTATGAAGTTAGATGATATTGACCTTCAAATTTTGATGCTTTTGCAGGAAAATGCCAAACTTACCAATAAAGAAATTGCAGCAAACCTGGGACTCACTACAACTCCTGTATACGAAAGAATTAAACGCTTGGAAAAACGGGGATTTATTAAAAACTATGTTGCTTTAGTGGATCGGAGAAAAGTAGGAATGGGATTGATGGCATTTTTATCGGTCTCTTTAAAAGAACATTCCAAAAAAGCCTTGTTGAAATTTGAGCAAGAGATTATTCAATTTCCTAAAGTATTGGAGTGCTACCATATTGCGGGACAGTATGATTTCATTTTGAAAATTATGGTTCGAGATATGCAAGATTATCACAATTTCACCTTCAACAAATTGGCAACCATGCACAATATAGGACATGTGCAAAGTGATTTTGTGATGAATGATATTAAGTTATCTACATCTATCCCTCTAAAGGATTAGAAAACACTCAACCACTAATTGCTTTTGAATACTTAGTTTTGAGTTGTTTCATTTTGTAGTCATATTTGGCTTTTATAGAAGTAAATAAATCAGGATAGCGATCAATCAGCCAATTAGCTACTTTTAACTTGAAAAATCGGTTATCGTTATAGTTTTCTACCAAGGTTTTTTGTTTATCATAATGATCAAACCAACGCCCTTCTATTTGCTCAATAATTTCCGCTCTAAAACTATGCTCTGACAGCATCTCTTTAATTACAGATTGCTCCTCTTCATACTTGCTTAATTTTAGCTGTTCTAAGGCCTTCTTATATTCCTGTTCTAAGGCTCTTATTTTTTCTAGTTTTAAACGCTCTTCTTGCTGCTGTTCCTCTGCTATTTTTTTAGAATCTAAAACCTCCTCCTTTTTCAGTAATGCTACAAAATAAGCTGCCTTATCTTTGATGTTTTTTGTTGTTTTGGTAACCTCTATACAGGTTTTAACATGCTCCTCCCCCTTAGCTTCTAAAAACTTAAAAAAAGTAGTTTGGGTAACCCCCCAATCAGCTACCTCAGTATATAACTTAGCACTAGTATCAATTGAATCAAATTCTCCTGAATTAAGTGCCAACAATTCCTCCTTGGGAAGATCTTTAAGGTGAGGTTGATTGGGATTGGGAGCTATGTAAAAAATTAGCTCTGTAACCTTTCTTCGTTCCTTCTTTTCTTCATAGGTAAAAACCAAATCCGTATACTCCTCTAAGTCTTTCTGGGCTTTGTGTATAAACCGGCGTTTAAAATCGTAATAACGATCATATTCACCTTCCTCAATACACAATATTTTTCGCAACTGATTGATTTTAAAGCGTCTAAACCCAATTCTCTCATATTGTTTAAGCAATTTATAAATCCGCTTGGAATGCGAACTCTGCATTTTCATCAAAAAAGAGATGTTGTATTGTGTAAAACGCTCTTTGAGTTGAAGTAAATAAGGCTTGAGCTTGGGATGCAACTCTACCACCACATAAGAAGCCTCATCTTTACTGACCTCCCCATAAGCCGCTAACAAACCAGTAGTTAAAAGTCCCATATCATCTCCAAAACGATGGGGAATTGTAATTTTCTTTTTTCGTAAGGACTCTACTGCATCCCGAACAAAATTATAGACATTATTGGTACTTATCCCATACTTGTTCACCAGGTCCCGAATATAAATTTTATACTCTTTAAAATCCTCATCATTGGGTTTGATTTGAGCTAAAGTCATTAAGAAAATACGATCCTCCCAAATATCAAATTTATAGTTGGCCTCCACCAATTCGTTGGCTTCTCTTACTATAATTTCCTGCTCTTTATCCGACTTGTTTTCTCCTAAATGATCCATAATGTTATGAAAATTTGATGCAATAAAGCAATATAAAACTTAAAAACGACAACAAAAAAAACAAGTCGTTTTAAGGTCCCAAATTTGTCGTTCGGGTCCCAAATTTGTCGTCCGAAGGTCCCAAATTTGTCGTCCGAAGGTCCCAAATTTGTCGTTCGAAGGTCCCAAATTTGTCGTCCGAAGGTCCCAAATTTGTCGTTTTTCAAATCTAGATCCTCGATAAATAAAGGGCTCCAGGCTGCCGAAAATAATAAAAACATTAAAATTAATAAAAAAACAACAACAGGGCGAAAAATGGAAAATTGGTGTTGTTTTGATAATTTTTTTTTCTTTTTCCTTTAAAAATCTTTTAAATATACGCAATACCTAAAATATAATCCTAAGAGTGTATTTTAGTTTTGAATATCTTTCTAAGATCAGTCTTCTTTGAGTCATCTAGAAGAAAGAATTAAGGTTGAGTTCCAAACAAAAAACGCCCTAAAAAATATCAAAGTCAAGTTTTCTTGCGAAAAACGACAAATTTGGGACCCGAAAAACGACACTCATTTTTTACTGTCGTTTTTCACCTTGAAAAACGACAGATTTGGGACCCTTTATCTTGCAAGAGCCTCAAAAATGTAGAAATAGGCCGTAAAAAAGTGCTTTTGATACAGTAATTTCATGCTTTTGGAGCTATTTTCAGGCAATTTGCATCCCAAAACCATGAAGCGGGTCCCAAATTTGTCGTTTTTGGCGATTTCGAACGACAAATTTGGGACCCCAACTTGATCTTATTACTTTTTCAGAAACTAACTTTACTCCTCCAAGAAAAATTTTACAAAAAACTAGGAGTTTTATAGCTGAGTTAATGTTTTGAGTTTTGTTTTATGCATTAACTTATGGCTAAATGCTCTTTATTTGGATTCTGAGGGAGTTTTGTGGCTCGGATGTAGTTATGTGTAGTTCGGGTGTTAAAAGTCGCTCAGTGGCCAAATTTTAAACTTACTTAATTTCTAAAATTTGATAAGCTGATTGATGTGCTGCTCTATCGGATTCAGTATTTCTATCATCATCATGCACCACAATCACTTTATTTTTGCCCAAAACAGAGACAGCTTCGGCCTTGTGGTTCATTTCAAAAATTGCTCCTTCTGAAGTGCGCAGAATGCTAGGGGCTTGATTTCGCTCAATATTTTGCTCAGACAAAATCCAAAGATAGCCCCCCATACGATTTTCATGTTCATAGCTAGTTGTCAAGTAAAAGCGTTTTTGAAAGGGGTCGTATTCAATACTAGAGAGTGCGATGGGGAGTTTCAAATCTTTGTATTCTGATTTGAGGGGATCAAAACGATAAATACATTTCACATCTTCTCCCAATGTGATTGTTCCATCTTTTCCTATCTCATAAGATACCGCTAAAAGGGCAATCGTATACTGGAAATTATCATAGCGTTCACCCATCTCTCTGATCCCAAAAATTAGCTTTTTATCAGGGGTCAAAGCTATACCTTCTACCTTGAAATATTTTGGGCCTTCTGAGCTATTGTTATTTGCCAATCCTAAGCGTATCTTTTTTCGCAATCCTAAAGAGGATTTAACACCATTTCTTTGACTTGGATTTATGAGTTGAGCTTGTTCAGGTTGACCACTAGGCCAAGCAATTAAACAATTATAAGCATCCCAACCATCTTCCTTAATTCGATCAAAAGCAGTTGTTAGGAAAATATATTTTTGATCAGGGCTGATACTAAAATCTTCATACTTGATAGCTGTTTTGAGTAATTTTTGATCGAGGTACTTGAGGGCTTTAGGATTTTTGATGTGGTTGTTTTCAATGTCTAGGCTAAACACAGAACTTTGATTAGGGATAGCCTTATCACTTGCAACAAATAGCTCTTGTTGGTAGTAAACTGCTGCAGACAATTCACAATAAGTCCAATCATTTTTTACAGAATCCCAAGTAGGTGTAAAACAGTCAATAAGTCCTTTTTCAAGCTCATGAACTGTGTATGATTTGTTACCTGATTTCCAAGAGGTGACTTTACAACTTCCAATAAGTAGCGGCAATAGGACTAATATGAAATATTTTCTCATAACTCTAGTTTTAGTTTCTGTGGAATTCCTTTATCTTGGTTTGATAAGTATTTATGAATATGAAAGTAGTTAAATTATTCTCCTTCCAAAAGGAATTTGTATTGAGGAAAGGAGATCAATGTAAATATACCTACCATGAGCATGTTTCAGTAGGATATACAGCCGACTTTGAGATTGAGGATTCCAAAGTGCTAAAACACTTAGAAACCAATACTCGGTATGAGCAACCTGAGCGGATGAAACATGGTATGGCTGGAGGTGATGCTGCAGAAACAACTTTTGTTTTTCAGGCAGAATCCTTTGGAACATCACTACTTTGGATTCGAAAATATTTCCGTTTTGATTTAGAAGAAGAAATGCAATTTAGAATTATTGTGAAATGATTTTTTGCTAAAAATGTAATAAACAAAAGATCTAAAAACAGGTAGATGATGAAGAACTCTTATACTGGTAAAGAACAATACTATGGAGACTATCTAGCTTTAGATAAAATCCTTGGAGCTCAATTTCCAGAAAGTGATGCACAGGGAGTAGATGCACATGATGAAATGCTTTTTATTATTGTTCATCAAGCTTATGAGTTGTGGTTTAAGCAGATTATGCATGATTTAGAATCGGTTATGACTATTTTTAAAAATGATCAAATTGATGACAACTCTTCAGGAATGCAGGTGGCGACACATCGTCTAGGACGGATTATTGAGATTTGGAAGTTACTAGTGAATCAAGTACGAGTTTTGGAAACCATGACTCCTATGGATTTCTTAGATTTTAGAGATTTGCTAACTCCAGCATCTGGTTTTCAAAGCTTTCAATTTCGGCTCTTAGAAACAAAGCTGGGCTTGAAAATGGAGCAGCGATTTGCCCAAAAATATTATCAACAACAGTTGAGAGCAGAACATATACAAGCTGTGGAAGAGGCTGAAAGTAATCCCTCTTTGTTTGAGCTTTTGGATCGTTGGTTGAGCCGGATTCCTTTTTGGCAAGTAGATAAATATTGGGCTGATTTTGAAATTCCTGAAGGCGCAGATGAAAGTTTGCATCCTTTTTGGGCCAGCTACCGAAAAATTTATGAAGATGGTTTGCAAGCCAACGAGCGCAAATCCATTAGTATGCAAACCTTTGATCAAATTTTCATGGGAGTGGAACAGCGAGATATGCGCTTGAGTGCAGCAGCCTGCCGAGCTGCACTATTTATCACACTTTACCGAGAATATCCTCTACTACAACAACCCTATAGATTGTTGAATATGATTTTGGAGATCGATGAGTTGATGGCCACTTTTCGCTATCGACACATCATTATGGTACGTCGCATGATTGGTATGCGTTCTGGTACAGGAGGTTCTTCTGGTGCCAATTATCTCAAAGGAGCTATGGAGAAACATCAGATTTTTGCAGAACTTAATAGTTTGGCTACCTACCTTGTGCCTCGCAGAAAATTACCACAAATACCAGAGCGTTTGGCAAATAATCTTTCGTTTAGACTGTAATTATTAAAATAAAATTATAAATTTAAGAGTGCGGCCAGTTCCCCAAAAAGGAGTTGGCTTTTTTATTTTGAATACTCATACTTTTGAAATGATTAAATACTCAAGTCTATGAATCAATGGATATACAGCATCTTTTTATTGTTTGGAGTGATCGGTTTACAAGCACAGACTTTTCCTAGTATTCAATGGGATTATCAAGTTGGAGCACCGTCTTTTGGTTCTGCTGCAGCTGCTGACTTAGATAGAGATGGATACTTGGAAATTGTATTTACTACTTATACTAACGATGGAAAAGTACATTGTCTTAATGCAGAAGATGGATCTGTATTGTGGACTTATGATATTGGAGGCTGTGGAGATGTTGCGCCCTTGATTTATGATATGGATAATGATGATACATTGGATGTTGTAATCAATGGGTCTTGCAACCCTACTGCTTTTTGTATCAATGGGCATACTGGTGCTTTAAAATGGAGTGTTCCTTCTGGAGGTGGAGACTCTCCTCCTACTGTCGCCGATATTGATCAAGACAGTATGCCAGAAGTTTTGTTTGGTAATTTTAGTGGGCAGGTGCGCATTCTCAATGGAGAAGATGGTTCTTTAGCCAAAAGTATACAGGTAGATAATGGTCCGATTCAAACAGAGCCTACCCTTTGTGATGTTGATGGAGATGGTGACTTGGATTTTATAGTTTGCAATCATTTCAATAATTCAGGGTTTTATACCTATGCTTATGATTATGCTTCTGGAGATACGATTTGGATGAATTACCATTTTGATACATCATCTACGTATTATTCCTATCATGGTGGAGCTATTGCTGACATTGATTTAGATGGTAAAGACGAGTATGTCATTGGTTCTAATGATGGAGCTATTCGGGCTTTGAATGTAGAAGATGGTTCTGTTTTGTGGCGTATATCGGGATTGACCAATGTTATTAGTGCGCTAACTATTGCTGATATGGATGGGGATGATACCTTAGAAGTGGTGTATAATAACAATGATTATCTCACTTTTAATGACCATATTGGAATTTTGAATGGGCCTGATGGTAGTTTAGAATGGTCACATCCTATTACTTTTAGTGGATTTAGAGGAGTGGCAATTTCTGATATCAATGGGAATGGTCAATTGGATATGATTTCAGGGCATTTTATGGGGGAATTTATGGCTGTGGAGGCCTACAATGGAGAACTTTGGAATATTGATCTAGAAAACCAGTTTACTCAAAACTTCCCCTATTTTGATGTAGATCATGGACCACTGATTGCAGACTTTGATAAGGATGATACCATTGAAGTTTTTACGGTAGCTGGTTATGGCACTTATTTTCCTGATAGTTTGAATGATGGAAAGGCTTTTTTGCTAAATGCAGGCGTTGGCTATTGCCCTTCTTGGTTGATGTTTCGCCAAAATGTTCGTCGAACTGCCTATCTTTCCAACGATGAAATAGAAACTTGGTGCGATACCAGTACCAATGTTGCAGTGGATCGGGTGGAAAGAAACCTTGAGCTGCATGTAATGCCCAACCCATTCCAGGAATCTATTAGTTTTCAATTGAATTTAGAACAAGAGACTGAGGTGAATTTAGCTCTTTTTGATCTACAAGGGCGTTTAGTCAGGCAATTGTGCCAAAAGCCGCTTGCGGCAGGATTCCATCAACTCAATTATCAACTCAATGACCTAGCATCTGGAGTGTATTTTTATCGATTACAGACTAGGTATGGGCAAGCGAGTGGCAAAATTATACGTAT
>CAZOLU010000003.1:0-3048 GCA_964580485.1 uncultured Saprospiraceae bacterium
AATAGTCACCAAATATAATTAAAATCGGGGATTTATTTTTTGACCATTACTTAGGTTGTTTTTTCATCGGCAAGTAAGACATCGAGAAAATTTTGGAGCGTATTTAGAGTCAGAAATTGAAAAGTTGGGTGCGGAAGCGATGGAACATATGAGTTTAACCTCTGCTTTTCATGATTTTTGGATGGATCTCAAAGCTTTTTTAGGTCTAGAGGATGAGCTATCCCTCTTGAAGGAGGCTTTGGAGGGAGAGCAAAGAGCTTTGGAAGATTACGATGAGGTAATGAGTCATAAGGCTATTATGGAGCATCCTGGTCTTAATGGATTTATGAAGGCATAGCGCAAATTAGTAGAGGATGCTATTGCAAAGTTGCAAGATTTATGGTCGATATACAAGGAGGCTTGATGCCAAATTGAAGATAGTATGTTTTTAATCAAAAAATCCCTGATTGCGGTATGGCAATCAGGGATTTTCTAATCTAATCAAGTGTCTTATTATTCAATAATAATTTCGTAAGGCATACGCATTTGTGGCCCTTTCATTTGCTTGACCTCATTGATCATTTTGAAGACTTCGTAAAAATCTTCGCCAATACCCATTTGGATCAATTCCTGACGGATGAGTTCGGGGTCGAGCTCTACTTTGTCGCCTTGCAGGCTACTCATGAGGCTTTCCTCAAAGCTTTTGACTTTGGGGTAGCTCACCATACGGTAGTCCTCGAGGTTGGCAAGGCCTGCTGCGCAGGCTACAGCGCGATCCAGTCCACCAAGGTGGTCGACTAGCCCGATATCCTGAGCTACTTTACCGAGATAAACCCGCCCTTGGGCAATGCTATCGACATGCTCACGCGGCAAGCCGCGCCCCTCGCTTACTCGAGTTTTGAACAAGTCGTAAATCTCCTCAATAGATTGAGTAATAATGGCACCTTCTTCATCGGTAAACTCGTAAAACTGCCCCATATCGCTACTCATAGTAGAGAAACGTCCCGTTTTGACGGTATCCATCGTCAAGCCCAGCTTGTCCTCATAGAGTCCTCGCAAGTTCGGAATCATCCCAAAAACGCCAATAGACCCTGTAATGGTATTCGATTCTGCGAAAATAGAGTCAGAGTTGGCTGCAATATAATAGCCTCCAGAGGCGGCCACATCCCCCATAGAGGTAACCACCTTGATACCCTGTTCTTTGGCTTTCTCCAGCTCTCTCCAAATGATTTCAGAAGCTAGGGCTGAACCTCCACCAGAATTGACGCGCATGACGATAGCTTTGACTTTATCATCTTTGCGGATTTTGCGAATGATACGAGCATATCGCTCACCACCAATAGAGCCGTCTGAGCCTTCGCCATCTACAATGCTACCTTCGGCAAATACCACAGCTACCTTATCGCCTTTTTTCACTTTACTGAGCGACTTCTTGTTGGTTTTATAGTATTTATCCAAGCTGACTAATTGTAGCTTTTTCTTTTTATCATCTTGTATTCCTACTCGTTCTCTAAGCTCGTCGATGATTTCATCTTTATATTTCGTGGCGTCTGCAAGTCCATATTTTACGGCATCATCTGCATTTCGAATGCGAGCATTGTTGGCTAATCCAAATAGGGAATCTGCTCTAATATTACGGCTTTTGCCAATCACTTCGAGGTATTGACGATAGGCTCCCCCAATATATTCACTAACCTGTTTTCTGTTTTCAGGGCTCATATCGGTACGGCGGAAGGGCTCTGTGGCAGACTTGAATTTTCCAGCATAATAGATTTGAGCTTTTACCCCCAATTTATCCATCAGACCTTTATAATACATAATTTGCCCAGAAAAGCCCATAAAGTCAATTCCCCCCATAGGGTGAATATATACCTTTTCGGCAGCAGAGGCTAAATAATATTGCCGTTGGCTAAAGGCATTGGAGTAAGCCATCACAAATTTGCCCGAAGCTTTGAATTGATCTAATGCTTCTCGGATTTTTTTCATAGTAGCAAATCCCCCTGGGGCACCTTTCAAATCGAGATAGATCCCTTTGATGTTGTCATCTTCTTGGGCAATTTCAATAAGTTGTAAAATGTCGTGCAGTCCAATTTGTTCGTCAAAAAGATTCTCAAAATCAAAAGAAGATCCACTTTTATCATTATTATTGGTCAGTTCAGGAACTGGTTTGCTAAAAGTAAGATGTAGGATAGAGTTGGCTTTGGTTTTAGGATCACCAGGGCTAGACATCAGTACAATAGCAAAAATGATCAGTACTAAAGCTCCTATACCAATGATGGTTCCAAAGCAGGAGGCAAAAAATTCTCTTAAAAAGTTTTTCATAGGAAAATAAGTAAAATAAGTTTAATCAGTTTGAGATAGTTGTATGGAATGACCTACCATTACAATACAAATATTAACATTTTCATTCATATTGAACAAGGATCTTAGACGAATGTAGGTTTTTCGACTGCTAACGGTTGTTTTTAGGATCTTAAAACTAATTAAAAATCCTTTATTTTGGGTATTTAGCTGCACTCAAAATTTAAAAGTAATGAATTTTAATTGGCAAATCTTATGTTTAGGACTAAGTCTTGTGCTTGGATCTTGTGGAGGGCATCAGCCGAAATCTCAAGCGTCTGAACCCAAAGAGCTGCTAGATAGCTTTAGGCATAGTGCTCCCCAAAAAGTTAGCTTCCCCTCCCTAGATACCTTAACTATTCATGCTAATTTATATGAATATGATAAGGACAGTGCGATAATTGTACTTTGCCATCAAGCTAATTGGAACAAGGTGGAATATGTTAAATCTGCTATGCATTTAATGGATGCGGGGTACAACTGTTTGGCGATTGATCAGCGTTCTGGGGATTATGTAATTGAATGGAGGAATGAGACCAAGCAGGAGGCTGTAAAGGCAGGTAAATCTACTGAGTTTTTGGATGCAGCGCAAGATATAGAAGCTGCAGTGCTTTATGCTGCTCAACGATATGGTCGACCCGTAATTTTGTTGGGGAGTTCCTACTCTGCTACCTTGGCCTTGGCCGTGGCTGGGAAATTGAAGGAAGTACAAGCGGTAGTTGCTTTTAG
>CAZOLU010000003.1:3058-29682 GCA_964580485.1 uncultured Saprospiraceae bacterium
TAGTCCTGGTAATTATTTTGCTGAAGCAGATCCTCGTCTAGCTATGGATGTTATGTTGAGTGCTTTGGGCAAGAAGCCTTTTCTCATCAGCTCTTCTAAAAAAGAGGCCGAAGAATATAGGATATTTTTAGAACCATTAGCAGCTCACCCTTTGCAAAGGCAATTTATTCCCAAGGGGGAGGGGGTGCATGGCGCAAGGGCACTTTGGTTTACGACTCCTGATCATCGGGAGTATTGGGCGGCATTGATGGATTTTTTGAAAGCTTTGCCTAAATAGGGGGGCTTTGTTATTTGGCAAGCCATCGAAGCTGATCTCCTCGAATATAACATTCGTAATTTTGAAGTTCGTAGCCTTGGGGTTCATAGCCCTGATAGATCACTTTCACCCATTTGCGCTTGCGCCCTACCTTGCGGGGACGCTCGTCTTCGGCGAGGTAAAGTCGGCTATTGGGGGGCAGGGTAAATTGGGCTGCCGCTTGCGGCTGCTTGGGCTGCTTCATCAGGTACGCTGTGCTTGTTGTGGCTAAAATGCGATGATAGTAGTCTTTTGCTTTTACATACTTGAAATTGGCATTATAATGCTGAATCTTGAGCCATTTTCCTTTTTTCTCCAGCAATTTTATTGGGTTGTAATAGTCTAGGTCATCTATGGGTTCAGTTGAGCTAGGGTTGTCAAAAACAGGAGCTTTTTCCTTAGTCTTGGCTAATAGTAAAGGGGAGGGGAGGTAATATTGTTTGCCCCTAGGATCTATGTAAAACTCTGAACCATCAGGATGCATGACTTTGCTTAGACCTTGACTGAAGTCTTCGACAATATTGGAGGGGCCAATGCGCCCAAGCCCTAGATAAAGTGGAGGAATTATGACTTGCCCCGAGGAGTCAATCCAACCTATTTGATCATCAACATAAAGTACCGCCATCCCATCCTTAAAAATATGCTCATAAACATAAGCCCCATAGTAAAACTGATAGTTGTATTCCTCCTCTGTAATCGGATCTTGCTCAAATTCAAAGACTACTTTACCCGAGGGATCAATAAATTGGAGCTGCTGGTCTTGAAGAACTTCGGCAAGACCCTCTGAAAAGCGATGGGCATCATGAAACTGATAATCAATGACCAAAGCTCCCGTAGTATCAATATAGCCCCAACGATAAATCGGGTTGCTATATTCATTCTCATCTATAATTTTTCCTACTGCAGCCATTCCTTCTGAAAAAGCTCGGGCATTATCAAATTGATAATCAATGATAAGTTCACCCGAGGGATGGATATAACCATATTTTGCATTTTGCTCCACTACAATGTATTGCCCTCCACCATAGGTATTATTATCATAATTAGGAATCATCCTATACTTCCCCCCTTTGATTAACACCTTGCCCAAGGTGTCAATCAGTGCAGTAGGATACCCATCTTCATTAGGTAAGGGATTCATGTGGGCAATAGCCATTCCATCTTTGAACGCTGTAACGGATTGGTAAGGGAGATACTTAGGGGAGCGGCCACTTTTATAAATAAGTACTGTCCCCATGCTATCTTCACTCATCCAAGGAGTAACATATACACCACTTTCATCAAAAGGCTGACCATATTCATAGTACATCGATAGATTGAAATCCAAGGCTGCATGGGGAATAGACTGAAGAATATTGCCACTGGTATCTACAATGGCTAAATAAGTGTTGGGTTGATACTCTTTATATTGATAGTTCTCAATAAATACAAGCCCATCTTGAAATCTACTAGCAGGAAAGCTCACCGCAAATACATCCCAACAAAAAACGGCTTCTCCTTGGGGGTTGATAAAACAGGCTCGGTGACTATGCTCATCTGTTTCATAATTGTAGATCTCTATCAGCGCACGACCTTCATAAAAAGGATAAGCCGCATCGTATTGCGCTGGAATGATCATTTCCAAGTCTTGGTTACAATAGCCCCATTTCCCATCTTTTTGGATCGGAATAAGTTGAGCTTCTAACTTGTTGGAAATAAAGAGGCATAGTATGAAAAGTGCAAGAATAGGACGCATAATATATAGGCTTGAGCGTACTGTAAATCTGATTACTGTTTAAAAGTCGGGATTTATTTCAAGAGTGGAAAAATTTTGAAAAATAATTTCCTGAAAATTAAAAAAATGTGTTTCTTTACGCTCCCAAAAGAGGGGGCATTATTTTTCTACTTTTTATTCAAATTAAACAAAGGAGTTTTTTATGCTAGTTATCAACGTAAAAGACGGCGAAACCATCGACCGTGCCCTGCGTCGCTACAAAAGAAAAGTGCGAGATACCAAATTGATGAAAGAAGTGCGCAACCGTAAACACTTTGAAAAACCATCAGTGCGTCGTCGTGCCGAAATTTTGAAAGCCGTTTATCGTGATAAGAAATTGGAAGATATGTAGTACTGCCTGCATAAATTCTAATCTATAAGAGAAGGGAATTGTAGCTACTGTTGCTGCAATTCCCTTCTTTATGTTGCTACTATCGCAGCTTTCCATACTTCCATAATACAAATATGTCGACTTGCTTGGGCCGCTCAGAATGAACAAGGTTGCGCCCCATCTCAAAGGCGAATTCAATGTCGAGGCGGTTGGCAAGGCCTCGATAAAAGCCTTTGGTGAACAGCATGGCCGCCTTGTCGGAAACTGCAGCATTCATACCTACAACAAAAGGAATATGCTGGGCAATAACTGCGGCTTGATGCTCAGAATAACAGGCGTTTAAAATAACACAAAAGATCTGATCTTTCAAGGGGGCAAAAAGCCCTGCTAGGGTATCTGTATTGGCAATTTGAGCCAAGCCATCCGAATTTTCTAAAATCAACCCCTGCTCCAATCCATGCCCCGAAAAGTGTACCAACTGTGCTGCCGTCTTGAGTATACTCTGTTGTAGTTTGTCGTATGAAACCTCCCAGCGTTGGTCAATCCGAATACGATTTTGTTGTCGCCCTGTTTCTATGACCTCTCTAAGTAGTTCTACCTCATGGTCTAGGTTGAGTGCCTGTGTGTTTTTGGGATTAGCGGCTAAAAACAGAATTTGTAGCTGCTGGTTGTTTTGGTCAAGCAGTGGGTTTTGAATGCCTTCTAGTAATCCCTTGATTTGAACATCTTCAAAGCTTTTGTCACAAACAATGCTTTCCCGATTTTTGGAGAGGTACTTGCGCAGTTTTCTATAGTCGTAAAGATGGGGTTGTGTAGACTGTCTACATTCGCTACAATTACAAGGAATCATTTTGCGTACCTTTAATTGTTGAGGATAGCTAGCATGCAGGCGATCAAACTCATCAGAAAGAATCGCTAGCATCTCCTGTCGGCGTTCACCAGTCATCTGAATTTTAATCAGGCGTTGATCATAGTCCTCTGTTACAATTGCTACGGTATTTAGTCGTTCTAAAATAACTCCTTCTTTCCAAATCAAGTCCTGATCTTTAATATAGGTATGCATCTGTACTACAAAGCGAGTCATTAATCCTCTGGGCATAAAATCATAACGATATTCTATGTTTAGAACATTGTCACTGTTGAAATCATACTGAGGTGGATGGGGGGGGAGTAGTTGGGGGACAATATATTGTGATTGATCGGGCACCTGAAAACAAAGCTCAAATTTCAACATCAGTTCTAGCAGCTCAAATTTTACCTGTATGTACTCTGGATTATTCCAAATTTGATGCAGATCTTCTTCCGAAAAACGACCATGCTGCTGATTTTTAACCAAATCATTATCCAAAACCCGATACACCGCATCAATCACCCAGCTATTTTGTAGGAAAATTAAATGTTTAAGAATAGGGTTGTCCTGAAAATGTAAAATAGTACCTAAATCATGTAGATAATTGCTCAGTAACAGGATTTTATTTTCCTCCGTTAGCTCATACTCTACACAAATAGATCTAAATTCAGCCAAAGAGATATAGGCTTTTTGTTGGGCAATTTCGGAAAGCTGTTGCCGAATATCCAACCAATGCAGGGGGAGCTCATCTCCTACATGGGGTAAGTCCTGAATATAAAACTGAATCTTACGTACAAGTGCGGGTATCTTATTTGGATTAGATAAATTGAGTTGTACAAATTCCTTAATATTAGGATACTGACTGCGATAACGTTGTTCGTTTAAGGCATAAGTTCTGTCTTTTTCTTCATTTTGAATGATAATTACTGGACTATCCCCCCCAAAAAGCTGAATGGTATGCAACCAGTAGTCAATACGGTCATCATCTCGTCGGGTATTGAGGACTAAGGCATAGAGGGATCGATGTGTAAAAAAGAATTGATGGGTGCTATGGTAAAGCTCCTGTCCTCCAAAATCCCAAATATTCATCCGAAATTTTTTATGCTCATCCAAGGGGAATAAGAGCTGCTCAATATCTACGCCCTCCGTGGAGTCTTGGGCAGAAGGAAGGGGGCTTTGGGAATCGAGCAACTTGAGCCGAAGGGTGGTCTTTCCCGCTCCAGGTGATCCTACAATCAAAAGTTTGGCTTCATGGAGGTAATCACTTTTTTGGAGTTCCAGCTCTTCAAAATATTGCAAAATGGCAGTCGCTCCCTTGCGAATAATTTCCATGGGAGGAGAAATCAATGCGTTATTTTGCAGGTTGAGTGTTTCGATTTGCTCCATTCTAAAAAATGCAGCAGGAATTTTACGCAAACTGCAAGATTTGAGGTTGAGTACCTTCAACTTGGGCAGGTAGCTGATTTTGATGGGGATTTTCCTAAGGTAGTTGTCCTCCAAATTGAGCTCTTCCAAGGTTTTTAGTTGATCTATACTACTCGGCAAGCCTGTGAGTTTGTTGCTCATGAGGTTGAGTGTCCGAAGCTGACCGAGATGGCAAAGCCCCTCGGGTAGCCACTCCAACTCATTTTGCTGTAAGAAAAGATATCGTAGGGATTGCATCTCTTTAAATTCCTCTGGCAATTGGTTGATCTGGTTATAAGAGAGATCCAAGATTTGCAATTTTGTTAATGCTGTAACTTTTTCGGGGAGTAAGCTCAGTTGATTGTTTTGTAAAAATAAATAATGAAGCTGCTGAAAACCTGATATCTTGGAAGGAATACGCTGAATGTTGTTGCTAGAGAGATGAAGGTGTTTTAGCTGAGGGAGCTGGCTCAACCCTAATATAAAATCAGAATCACTTAGTGCATTATCCGATAGGTCTAGTGTTTCCAGCTGGCTGAGCTGAGCCCAAGATTCTGGCAATTGTATTTTACTATTAAAGGTACTTTTTAGAATAAGCCGATGCAGTTGTGCAAGTTGCAAAACAGGTTCAGGAAAACGATCAAACCTATTGTAAGAGAGATCGAGATGTTTGAGTGCATGTAGCTGACCAAAATCTTTAGGCAGCCCTTGAAGTTGATTGTGGGATAAGTCTAATTGCTCGAGTTGTTTAAACTCCTCAAAGCGAATGGATTCAGCTGTAATTTCATTACGACTGAGGTCCAAGACCTTGAGCTTGGGCAATTGGCTGATTTGTGGCCAGATTTTATCTAGGGTTTGGTCTACCGACTGATTTTCCTTCTCTGCCAAAAACTCTTTAAGGGCGTTTCCTGGAGATTTGAATTGTTGGTACATCGACTCTACCTGTTGGTCTAAAAAGCCTGTAATAGGGTTGGAGACTTGCCCTTTGAAGGACTGTTTGTCTGTAAATTCCAGCCCTGCTCGATGATCCCGAAAATTGCAAAGCTGGAGTACCTCTAATGCTTTGAATTTTTCAAAATTGGAAGGTAGCCGAATCAAACCATTACTACTCAAATTTAATTCTTTCAATTGAAAGATATGCTGCATCATCCCTGGAGGGTACTTAAACTGAGGCTTTGCAATCAGATTTTCAGCAAGGTCTAGCAACTCAAGTTGTGGAAGTTCCAGAATTTGATGATGAACCTGATTAAAGTTATTCGCTCGGAGCCACAATTTTTTTAAAGCCTTGAGCTTTTTGAAACTTTCTGGCAAACTCTCCAATTTGTGATAACTCAAGTCCAATTCCTCTAAGCTTTGAAGTTGCCCAATCTCATTAGACAAGCGTCGCAAAGGGTAGTTAAAACTATGAAACTGCAAGTATTTTAGATTCGGGAACCCAATATTTGCAATTCTCGGAATAAACTGCTCTAATTCCTGTATGGTGTCTTCCTCTGTTTCTTTGAAAAAAATCTGCTGTTCCAAATACTCATTTTTAGCAGTCGCTCCAGTCAGCCCTACAATATGTTCATTACTCAACTGATGATGAAACTTATCATACTGCCACCAATCTAAGTCCAAGCCTGGAATATCAGGTAGTTCTACCAGTGGGTTGTTGTGCAACACTAAGCGTTGTAGTAGTGGGAGCTTTTGATGAATATCTTTTGGAATATGCTTTAAGTTGTGATGACTCAATATCAGTGTCTCCAAATGTGTTAAGTCCCATATTTCAGAGGGAATGTTTTCCAATGGAGTGATTTTATAATGGAGCGTTATAGGATCTTGAGCGTGAAAACTTAGATCCAATACTGGGTTTTGCTGTACTTTATTTTCAGCAATTAAAATACTAAGAAACATGAAGGAGCAATATTGTTTGGTGAATATTGGAGGATAGAGCTGATCAGGAGCAACCACTAGCCCATCTTTTTTGTATTAAATTCTTCGGACTTGCCTTTGGGGATAGAAAGGCTTTGCCAAGGACGATCTGTTAGCATTTTGGCTAAAAAGACCATTTGCCCGATATGGTAAGCATAATGTGCAATTTGGCGGTGGATGGCCTGCCAAACCTGACGCTCTTCTTGGCGGATGAGTACCTTTTGGCACCAGTGCTCGGCCTGCAATTCTTCGAGGGTGGTAAAGAGGCAAAGCCAGCCCTCTTCCCATTTGTTGAATAGCTCTTTGCGGCTGCTGATCTCTATCTCAAACTCCTTATCCCGTGCTCTCCAGCCTTTCTCCCCATCTGTTTCGAGAAAGTCAGTCCAGCGAGAACGCATATTGCCCCAAAGATGCTGAACTATAATCGCCAAGCTGTTGCTATCTTCATTAAATTGCCAAAAAAGTCCCTTGTCGGGAACTTGGGCTAGTGCTTTTTCTCCCAATTCTTTGTATTGCTGAAACTGCTGTTTGGCATTTTCCAATTGTTGTTGAAAAATCTCTAGGGCAGATGGTTGTAAGAGTTGTTCTAGATCAATTTGGTCGGTTTCGTTATTAAAATAACCATAAGGAGCATTAGTTAAAGGAAATTCCAATTCTATAAAACTCAGTAATTCATCATTGATCTCCTCTAGATCAAAAGCATTGGGATCATAATCTGATCCTAGAACTTCCTGAGCTTTTTCCCGAGCTGTATAATCTCCGTTTAGGAGTTGGTCAAGTAATTTTTGATAGTTCTGAGTATTTTCAGTTTCTTCTGGTGGAGCCTGTTGTGCCCCCGCCAAACAAAAAGGATAGTGCTGCTGTGCTTGCTTTTCCAGTTGCTTTTCTATGCTAATATCTAATCGCCAGTCGCTTTCTTCATCAAAATAGCGGTAGAGTAGTGCCTCTTGTTGTTTACCAATGAGGTCGCCCAACTCCGTTTCATAAGCATCAATAATATCATCTGCCGCAGATCCTTCGTAATCATCTGGATCCGCTACCTGTGCATCACCCACCAAAAAGAAAAAGCCCTTTTCATCGGTCCAGTTCATAATAACCTGAATGCTTTCATGAAGGTCAATAAAGCTACTTTGTGCTTCTATTTGTATGCGCCGCCAGATGAGGGGACGACTGTCAGGAAAACTGATTTTTAACTGGTAAATCGAACTCGCCATAGTGTGTATGCTTGTAAATAGAAAGGGGATAAGGTGAATTAAGTGTCTAGTTGTATTAAGATAGCAAAAACAGTGGATAAGTTATCATCTTAACCCCAACTTTTTTAAGGATAGAGCTCTGTTTTGATAGGGCTTTGTTTACTATACTTTGATTGTCAGCCTCTATGGGTTTTAAAATCTAGAACAGGTTTAGCTCTTATGGGTGCAAAAGTTAAAATATATTGCCAAAACTTGCATATCTCCCTAAAATCACTTTTATTTGACTTTACAAATGAAAGACAAATGAATTTTAGTGCAAGATATTATACCTACTATTATTGGGCGATTGGCAGCAGGCTGATGGTAAATAGGTAGGTATGGCATTGAAATAATTGAAGATACAATACAAATACCCCCCTCTTCCATCAGCGAAGAGGGGGCTTTTTTATTATCCAAAAATCAAGCAAAATGCAACAGAATTATGAAAATTACAAAGCAGAAGACCATCAGGTTTGGTTCTTGCTTTTCGAGCGACAAGCAGAAAACCTCAAGAATAAAGCTGTGCCTGCTTTGGCAGAATGTTTGTCTAAAGCCAAAACGGCCTTGCATGACCAATTCGTCCCCAACTTTAAAGACTTAGATCGGGCCTTGAACTGGCATACCGGCTGGTCGATCCAAGTGGTGCCTGGTCTTATTCCGGTAGAAGCATTTTTCGAATTGCTAGCAGAAAAACGTTTCCCTTCTTCTACTTGGCTAAGAACTATGAAAGAATTGGATTATTTGGAAGAACCCGATATGTTTCATGATATCTTTGGGCATATCCCCTTGCTTTTTGATGAACAATATGCCAACTTTATGCAGGACTTTGGAAGGCTTGGATTACTCTTGGCGGATCGTCCAGAATGGGTAAAAGCTCTAGAACGACTATATTGGTTTACGATTGAGTTTGGAATTTCCTACAATACTCAAGGGCGGATGGAAATTATAGGTGCAGGAATCATCTCCTCATTTGGAGAAAGTAATCAGATCTATGAGCCCGATAGT
The DNA here is from genome assembly GCA_964580485.1 of uncultured Saprospiraceae bacterium. Taxonomy (GTDB): domain Bacteria; phylum Bacteroidota; class Bacteroidia; order Chitinophagales; family Saprospiraceae; genus Saprospira. The sequence continues at coordinate 11,840 of CAZOLU010000003.1, forward strand.
TGCGAATTCAGAGCTTTTGATCTTGGGGATGTGCTGAATCACGTGTTTTATAAGCATGAAATGCAATCTGTTTATTATGTGTTGCCGAGCTATGAGGCCATGTTCCCTCTGTTGGACGCAGTGGCTAAGCGAGCTCAGCTGCCTGATAATTGGCGAATATTAGATGCTTCTGTTCAGGCAAAAGAACAACTACTCTGAACATGCTTATAGTATGAGCCATTGCTGGGGAAGAGTTGTAGGTGCTACTTAAGCCAAAAAATTACAGGTTTTTAACATCAAAAAAGTGATTTTCTGTGCAAAAAGTATTATGTTTTATCAAAAAGTGAATGAAGTGTACTATCTTATTCGCAAAAACATACTAAATTGTAGTTGATGGATGATTTGCTCCTCATATTAGAAGAATCGGCAGGAGGGCCAGAACGCAAACTGATGTTTGTGACCGTAATCGTGCCCATGCCCCTGCCCAAACTCTATACATATTCTGTACCCTTCCACTTGAAAGAAGCGGTGGCAGTAGGTAAGCGGGTAGAGGTACAGTTGGGCCGACAAGGTTTGTATGCAGCCTTGGTTTATGCTATTATTGAAGAAGTTCCCGATTACAAAACCAAACCCATCTTAGCAGTATTAGATGATGAGCCTATTGTTACCGAAAAACAATTCCGCTTATGGGAGTGGATAGCAGATTATTATGTTTGTACACTAGGGGAGGTGATGCAGGCGGCATTACCGGCTGGGCTGAAATTAGCGGGGGAAACCAAGCTACTGCTACAAGCTGATTTTGAAGAGACCAATTGGATGACCCTCAACGCCCAACTCAATAGCAAAGAGGCCTTTATTGTTGAACAACTGCAAAAGTACAAAGAGCTTTCCCTTTCTGATTTGCGCAAAATGATGAATCAGAAAACGATTCAGCCATTTGTCAAAAGCTTAATAGATAAAGGTTTTTTATTGCTTAGAGAGGAGCTTCAACGCCGTTATAAGCCTAAATCGATCCCCATGGTCGAATTGGCAGAACCGTATCATTTAGATAATCCACTCAGTATTAAACAAGCTTTTGAGGTGGTTGGCACACAGGCCAAACGGCAGATGGAAACCCTGATGGCTTATATTCAACTGGCTAAACAACATGGAGAGGTGAGCCGAAAGGCATTGCAGGAAAAAGCGGAGGTCAGTGCTGCTATTGTTAAAAGTATCGAAAAGAAAGGGATATTCTTCTTGTATGATAAAGAAGTTAGCCGTTTGGATAGCTACGATGGGGAGGCCATGGGAAATTATAAATTGTCTGATTCCCAACAGAGAGCTTATGATGATACCCTGCGCAATTTTGAGGAGAAAAATGTAGTCTTGCTGCATGGGGTGACGGGCAGTGGAAAAACACAGGTCTTTGTAGAGCTGATGGAGCATTTTATGAGCCAAGGAAAACAGGTATTGTACCTACTGCCCGAAATTGCTCTGACTGCACAAATTGTAGGACGCTTGCGACGGCATTTTGGAGATAAAATTGTAGTCTATCATTCTAAATTTAACAACAACGAACGAGTAGAGATTTGGAAGTCGGTACAAGAAGGTACACCGATCATTTTAGGCGCACGTTCCGCTCTTTTTCTCCCTTTTAATAACCTGGGGTTGATCCTAGTAGATGAGGAACATGATCCCTCTTACAAACAAACAGACCCCGCCCCCCGCTACAATGCTCGAGATACAGCAGTATTTTTGTCTTATTTGTATAATGCTAAAACCCTTTTGGGAACGGCCACTCCTTCTATCGAAAGCTATCGAAATGTGGAGCAGGGCAAGTATGCCTTGGTCGAAATGAAACAGCGTTTTGGGGGGCTAGCCTTACCCAAAATTGAGCTGGTGGATTTGGGCGAGGAGCAGCGCCTAAAACGAATGCGCTCGCTTTTTTCCGCACATTTGCTCGATGCCTTGCAGCAAACTTTGGATAATGGAGAACAGGCCATTTTATTCCAGAATAGAAGGGGCTATGCACCTGTTTATCATTGTGCGATGTGTGGCTGGACGGCAGATTGTAACGATTGTGATGTGAGCCTCACCTATCACAAGCATTCTAATGATTTGCATTGTCATTACTGTGGATATCAGCAAAAATTACCGAAAGTATGTAAGGCTTGTGGCTCAACACATCTCATTATTAAAGGTTTTGGTACGGAAAAAATAGAGGATGAGCTTCAGATCTACTTGCCTGATGTTAAGGTGATGCGAATGGATTGGGATACGGTGAAAGGGCGCGAAGGCCATGATCGCATTATCAAAAAGTTTGAACGCAAAGAGGTCAATGTCTTGGTTGGAACCCAGATGGTTACCAAAGGGCTTGATTTTGATAGCGTAGGCTTAGTAGGGGTGCTTTCTGCAGATCAGATGCTACATTTCCCTGATTTTAGAGCAACGGAACGAGCATTTCAACTCATCACTCAGGTAGCTGGTCGGGCTGGACGTAAGAAAAAGCAAGGTCGGGTGGTTATTCAAGCCTACAACATAGGGCATCCAGTGCTCAAAGAGGTGATGGAAAATGACTTTGATAGCTTTATGAAACGAGAGCTACGTGAACGCTATGATTTTCTGTACCCCCCCTTTTATCGCCTGATTCAAATTCAGCTCAAGCACAAAAAAAGTGATATTTTGGCAGAAGCGGCTCAGTTCTTTGCAGAACGCCTGCGCTTGAAGCTTGGCGAGCGAGTACTAGGCCCGGCTGTGCCGGGGATATCCAGAGTGCGTACTTATTATATCATGGACATTATGATTAAATTGGGACTCAACTCCAAAGGATTGATTTATACTAAAAATCTGATTAGAGAAGTACAGGATGAATTGAAATCTAAGAAAAAAATTGCCTATGTTAGGGTCTTGGTTAATGTAGACCCTTATTAACATTGGATACAAAGCGACGAATTACCCCAAATAAATGCTCTATCATATCTTTGAGTAGGAATCCTTTGGTTACAAGATAGATCGTTCGATTCCAGAGCTCCATAGAAAAAGATAAAATGTATTCTTGAGCACTATGTTGGTGCAACCGAATGAGTAATTCAGCCTCCTCGTGAGGCAAAACACTGACCATCCTCCCTCGAGTATATTCCACAACTTTGTGCAACTCTGTAACCCGTTCTGAGTTGAGAATGGTATTCTGATATTGAACTTGAAAATGCATACACTAGTAAATATTGTTGGGGGTAGTTAGAGATATTTCAAAGATACATGGAATGTTAGAGCATATAAATGAGTTCAATAGCTTCTAATGATGACTTTGGTCATTTACTGAAGAATTGATGAAACAAATTTTTCTATTGCTGGAGATTGCAATTATTATAATTTTAATCTATATTGAGTGTTACCGCAAGGATTTAGAACCTATCTAATAGAGATCTCAACACCTATCTACTTATGCGTCAAGTTACTCTATTTATTGTTCTACTGATGTTTAAGGATGCCTTTTTGTGGGCACAGGACAGCACAGCTACTGCAAGTTCTAGTACTTCTGTGCCTTATATATCTTTGGTTATTACTGGACTGGTATTGCTTATTTTATTTAGTGGTATTTTAGTACAAGCGCGTTGGAAGGAAAAGGAAAAACAGGAGAAGGGGCATAAAAAAAGCCTATGAACCTAAGCTCACAGACTTTAATAGATCTTATGAATCCCAATTTATTGTGTCTGAAGTGTTTGTTCTTCGTCTTTGTCAGGATTTTCCTCTAAAAGTGGACGGTTTTGGTCATATTTATCTTCAGCTGGAGAGGTTACGGCAAAAAGATCTGGAGTTTCTTCCAATAGATTATAAAAAGAAAAAGCTACTCCATCGACTTCACAACGCAAATCTACCAAACGATTTCCATCTACCCAAATGTAGCGAGCACAATAGTTGTACTTAGGAAGGTCGAAAGAAGGCTCTCCAAACCATTCTTTAAACAAATCCGAAGTAAGGTTTAGTACATCCATAGAGCTAGATCCTTTGGGAATATCCATAACGCCTTCTCCTTTGAACATTTTACCCTCCTTGTTGTATTGAAAATCAATAAATGCAGGTAGCTCATCATTGAATATGGGCATAAGATAGGCATAGGCATAAGTGCGTTTCTTAGCTTTGCGGTACTTCTCTGCATCTCCTTTACGAGCTAGCTTTTTGGTCTTTTTGGTGATGTTTTTTTCTGACATCCCAAAGTTATAGCCAGGTAGAGCTTCTTTGTATACTTTCCCTTTTTTGATCTCTGCATTAATATGTTCTTCAATGGCTAGTGCTAGCTTTTGTTCCTCGGTCATAGCAGGCTCTCCTCGGTTAGTCGAGTTTTGAGCATCTACCAAATATTTTCCGCCACTACCATCTTTAGGGCGATCTGAGTTGCAGGAACCAAGTATTAGAATACTCAGTGTTAAAAATAAAAATAGTCGTTTCATAATAAATTTTATTTTAAAAATGGGGGAATAAAGTGATGAATTGAGTTGCTAAACTCCCTCTGACACTCAACTCAGATATTTAATGACAAAAAATACAAAAAAGTTACCAGCAAGCATTGGTTATTTTAGAATAGGAGTAAGTCTAGGGCATTCTCATACGCTCGTGGAATATTTCCAACTGTTTAGGTACAAAAATAGTCCTCTAAGCTAATAATTTCAACAAAAACTGAAAAAAGACTATCTTTAAGCGTAGTCTACTGCCGTTTAAACCAATAGATAGCTTCCACCTTTCTATCCTCATAGAATATAGAGCATTCGCCAACAGCTATAGACTTGAATCCATCGAAATTACTAGGAATTTATGAATTTGAAAAAAATAATAATATACAGCTTTATCCTCTTATTCGGAATAGCTTGTACCAGCACAAGAGTAGATAAAAATAAAGTTACAGTTACTCCTAATAACAATGTTGAAGATAGTATTCCAACAGGTTTTGAACCAGACCCTTTTTCCTCTTTAGTAGAATTGGAAACCACTTTTGGAACCATGAAAATAGAGTTGTTCTTTGATGCAGGCAAACATCGGGAAAATTTTATCAAGCTGGCCAAAGAAGGCTTTTACGATGAGTTGCTCTTTCATAGAGTGATTAAAAATTTTATGATCCAAGGGGGAGACCCTAGCTCTAAGAATGCAGCAGCCCAAAAACGATTGGGCAGTGGCGACCCAGGTTATGAAATAGAGGCAGAAATCAATACGCATTATTTTCATGTAAAAGGCGCGCTTGCAGCAGCAAGAGCTCCTGATGAAATTAACCCCGAACGAAAATCCTCTGGATCTCAATTTTATATCGTAGATGGTGGAATGGTAAGAGATGAACAACTCGATAAGAATGAACGGCAATACAACTTTGTCTACCCGCCCAAACAACGAGAACTGTATAAAAAACTTGGAGGGGCTCCGCAGTTAGATATGAACTATACCGTTTTTGGAAGGGTGTACGAGGGCTTAGACATTATTGATAGCATTGCGGCACAGCCTACTGAGGCTTATGATCGCCCTGAGCAGAATATTAGCATGAAAATCAAGGTGATTCGAGAATAATCGAAGGAGAAATCCAACTATTTATTGCTCAGAATGGTCTAGTGTAAAGAGCATCATCAAAAATGAAAAGAATTATGAGGTGGATTTATACGCTTTTGGCGACAGCCTTTTTTCTATTCACTGCTTGTGAGCAGACGAGTAGCCTCAAATTGCCTGTCGGAATCAACATGTATACTGATTTTAATCAGGACTACAATCAGGGGAACTATCTGAAATTTAATGAACTGACTCTAAGAGTAAAGTCCGTAGAACTTATCGCAACAAGAGCAGATGCAGAATCTATCGAGTATCTTAGAGTATTTCCTAGCCCAGTACTTATCAACTTTAGTGATCTAGCCGTAGTGGAAGATCTATACTTTGATTTACCCGCAGCTTCTTATGAACAGATAGACCTATACCTCGAATTAGAGGATGGGCTAGACCCTGCTTTAGAAGCTAGAGGGGTTTTTGAGGATGATCAAAGTACTTTAGCATTTCGTTTCCAAGTGCATGGCTCCGAACGACTACATATTGCTGCGGTACAAAATGGCAATAGCCAAATTGATCTCCAAGACCAAGAACAATCTACAGTAGATGCTCGCTTGTATTTAGACCCTGTATTTTGGTGCCGAACCTTATCAAAGCAGAATCTCAAGATGGCAGATGTGCAGAGTTTGAATAATGAAAATGTTATTTTAATTAGTGCTCAGGAGAATCCTCAACTATTCCAAACTGTAATTAATCGTATTGATTTGAAGAATTATCTGGAATTTTGATTATTTTAATATAATCCTTATGTAGAACTTACCCGAAATTCTTAGTTTGGAAATAACACTAGTTAATAGTTAATACTGTGGAATCTGATAAAAAGACAGAAGAGTTTATTGTAAAAGAAGCACTTAAAGGCAGTCGGGTGCATCAAGAACAGCTGTATCGACTTTATGCAGATGATATGTATAACGTCTGTCTGATGTATACCAATTCAGAGGAGGATGCCTGTGATGTGTTGCAAGATGCTTATATCAAAGTATTTCGCTATCTCAAATCTTTCAAATTTGATAGCAGTCTGAAAACTTGGATTCGAACCATCATTGTAAATACAGCAATTAACCACTATCACAAGAAAAAACGAGAGCAAAAATACGAAGAACCTTTAGTAGAGGGAGTAGATGTACAAATTGACGATGTTTTAAATCAGCTTCATGCCAAAGATATCGTCAAGCTAGTCAATCAATTGCCAGATAAAGCTTGTATGGTACTAAAACTTTACGCCATAGAAGGGTATAAACATCGGGAAATTGCAGAAATGATGAATATCTCGGAAGGAACCTCAAAATCGCAACTCAATAGAGCTAAAGCTCTACTCAAAAAGGCAATAGATCAATTGAATGGATAAGCAAAACAGATTTTCAGAACAGATCAAAGCAAGCTTTGAGCAAAGCGACAAGCCAAAAGCCCCAGAGGACTTTTGGCAAGGCCTTTCTGATGCGCTAGAAACAGAAGGCTTGATAGGGGCTGAGAAAACTGAGTTTGTAGAAAATTCTGAAAAATTTGAAAATTCCATCAAAAATTCTTTTACAAGCAATTACCAAAAAACAGCCCCAGGCAGTGTCTGGTCGAAAATACAAAGTACAATTACATCTGAGGATACTGCGGAAGATCAAATTCGAGATAGCTTTGAGCAGCAATATCAAAAGGCGGCGCCAGAGTATATTTGGAATGCAGTGCGGCATCAGATCAATATTGACAGTGTATGGAGTCGCCTAACGGTCTTTTTAGATCGAATGCAGTACCGAGCGCGTTGGCGGCAGCGGCTGCGCCGCTGGGCGAGCTATGCCACTATAGTAGTTTTTATGCATGCCTGTCTACCAATAGATTGGAGCCAGCAAGAAGGGCCAGCGCAGCCTAAAAATAGCAATTTACCAATAGCTATGCATCAGGAAACACCAGCTGCAACTGGCAACAGCGTCAATCAAGCGTCCGTCGATCCACAAAAAATTCCACAGCAATTTACTCCACTTATCGAGCAGTTGCCCTCTACTCAACTCAATAAAAAGACTAGGCCGCTTTTGCAAAAGGAAGCGCCCCAACCCTCAGTTTTTGGCAATCGACCAAATTTTAATGCACAGCTGCAAGCTCAAAAATTACGTCTTCTAGGCTTTCCTCTAGCAAATCTTCAAACAGAGGAAGTTATCCCTTTATCCGAAGAGTTACCTTTAAAGCCTGATCCTACTGAGGAGGAGGAAACAGCGGAACTTCCTACTAGATCATCAACAGTTGCTACTACGATATTAGCAACTATCAGTACTCAAGAGCTACCTGAGCCTGAGCACAATTTTCAAGAACCCCTTGCTCCAATAACATTACAGAGCAAAAAATCAAAGAAGTCCTCTACAGAACCTAGAATATCGCTAGGGTTGATTGCTGCTCATGGAATGGGGACCTTACTCAACCAGGAGACCTTCATAAGTTTGGAATCCAATAGCACCTTGGCTTTGAGTTCCACCCATTTCTCTAATCTTGGTCTGATCTTTACTACTCGGCTAAAACCTCATGCAAGTCTTTCTTTTCAACTATCGGGCTGGAATCATATACGACAGGGGTTGACCTATTACTCCCCAGATGGTCGCTTCCAAACTAAACTCAAGGAGTTGAATTATATCCGCCTAGCAGCGTCCTACAAACGGAATTTGGGGCATTATCGAATTGCTGGCCTAGCTTCTAGTTTTTTAATCAAAGGAGGACTGTACAGTGCTTTTTTGATTGAGGAGAATATTGTTCAAACCTCTGCAACTGCCAGTCGGCCTGAGTTTAGTAGCTTTGATTTAGGGGGGCAATTTGCCCTTGGGCAGCAGCATCAGTGGAATCAGTTGCTATTAGAGTATGGGGTTCAAACCAATATAGGACTGGCCAATATCTTTCAGGGGCAAACCCTTGGAACCAATATTGCCGTGAACCGAACTACCTTACTCAATGCAGCGATCTACCTAAGTCTTCGCTACACCATTCCCTAATTTCTTTCCTCAAACTTTAGGTTAAAACCCTCCAAAGCTTAGTAATCTTAATAAAATGTTATTATTTTAGGGAGGTTCTTGTCAAAAATCCTCTGGAAATACTGTGTATCTGGTTTAGGAATTCATGAACTCCTTTTTATATAACAGTATTTTTTGTCAGACTTTTGGGTTGAAGAGAGAACTGAAACAGAATATTTATTAACCTTTAACTAAAAACTATGAAACTACTGCTTACAAAAGCTAGGTATCTATTTCAGCTGAGTTTGATGTTTACCTTATGTTGCTGGGGAATATCAGATCTCCATGCACAAGATCTTGTGAATGTTTCTGTGCGAGTGACAGCTGTTGCACACAATTTTCAGTGTTGTACAGATGCTGCTGGGATTAGTTGTGGCTTTTTGCCCAATCGTCCTGAACCCAGATATCGGGTTAGGGGAAGAACCGTTTTTGCTGGAACTCCTGCTGCTTACAGTGCCACTGCTGTAATTAACCCTGGAGATGGGGTGACTTGTGGAACAATTGCCCAAAACCGAAATGTTTTTTCTGTTAATGGAGTTTGTGCGGATGAAGTAGAAATTGAGGTCGAAATGTGGGAAGAGGATGGTTGTGGTAGTGATAATACTTTTGAAAATACCTGTACCAACGATGATGAAAACCGAACATTTACTGCACCCAACTTTGCATTAACCACTCCAGGTGTTTCTACACAAACGATTAGTGGAGCTGGGGGTTATAGTGTGACCATCGAAATTACTTGGTCTAGAGTGAGTGTACCAACGGTAAGTGGAACCCTTAGTGCCTGTACTGGTTCTAATGCTACGCTCAATGCTTCTGCTCCACAAACTGTACCTGGTGGTGTTTTCAACTGGTATAACAGTCCTACTGGAGGTGCACCCATTTTTGTTGGGAATCCATATACTCCTGTTGTGACCGCAAATACTACTTATTATGTGGCTTATGGCAACGGAACCTGCGAAACCAATAGAACTGCTGTGAATGTAACAGAGATTGTTGCTAATCCACCTACTACAACAGGAGCTAGCGCCTGTCCTGGAGAAAGTGCTACCTTGACAGCTAGTGCCCCAGGGGCAATAGGATTCAATTGGTACGCAGATCCTGGTAAAACTACATTGGTGGGCACAGGGAGTCCCTTCATTACTCCACCATTAGCAGGTACCACTACTTATTATGCAGCGGCAGTATATACTACTTGTGAAAGTCCAGTGGCTGCGGCAGTGGCAACGCAACTTACTCCGCCTGCTGCTCCAACTGCTGCAAATGTAGCCTACTGTGAGGCAGAGGATGTGATTTTGACAGCCAATGGTAGTGGTGGAACCTTAAATTGGTACTCAGATCCTGCCGGAACAGTACTCGTCGGTACGGGGTCTCCTATCAACTTAGGTCCTATGGCCGCAGGTACTAGTACATATTATGTTAATGAAGATGATGGTAGTTGTGAAGGTGCCCTGACTCCCGTAGTCGTTACCATCAACCCACTTCCGCCCGTACCAACGGCACCAGATGTCACCGTTTGTCCTGGTAGCGTAGCTACCTTATCGGCTAGTGAACCTAGTGCGGTCAATTTTAATTGGTATAGCAGTGCGGCAGGAGCTATTCCGCTTGCCACAGGATCTGTTTATACTACTTCAGCGATCACTGCACCCATTTCTTATTATGTTGGTGCCATCAATAACTTTGGTTGTGAAGGGCCACGCGAACAAGTAGATGTTAGCCTATTCTCCGCTCCAGCGCCGACCACTTCTGGTACAACCACCATTTGTACAGGAGAAACCACTACACTTACCGCCAATGCAGCTACGGCTACTGGCTACAATTGGTATCAAAATTCAGACAAAACGGGCTTTTTACAAACAGGAGCGAGTTTAACTACTCTACCCCTCAACTTTACAACTACTTATTATGTAGCGGCGACTTATGCCAATGGTTGTGAAAGTTTATTAACTCCCGTCACCGTCACCGTAAATCCACTCCCTCCTGCACCCGTTGCAAATGGAGGTAACTATTGTGAAAACGAAGATGTTATTGTAACTGCTTTTGGAACAGGAGGTACCATCAATTGGTATGATGCTGCAACAGGAGGTACTTTACTTTCTACGGGATCTACTTATAATGCAGGTCTTCAGACAGCAGGAAACTATGTTTATTATGTGGAAGAAGATGACGGAAGTTGCCAGTCTCAACGTACAGCTGTTTTAGCGGTGGTGAATCCCGCTCCTGCAGCGCCCGCAGTCAACTCACCAACTATTTGTGAAGGCGAACAAGCTACGTTGATTGCTACACCTACTACTGGAACCATCGAATGGTATTCAGATGCAGCCATGAGCAACCTTTTGGCTACGGGAAGTAGTTATACCACTACCTTATTATCAACCACAACAGATTACTATGTAGTGGAAGTATCAAATACCGGATGTCGTTCTATGGCATCAACGGCAACGGTAACGGTAAATCCAGCTCCAGCTACTCCTACCGTTAGTGGAGCAACAATTTGTGCAAATGCGAGTACAACTCTCACTGCTACAAACTCTGGGGGAACTACCAATTGGTATGCAGATGCTGCTACTACAATTTTGGTTGGTACCAGTACAAGCTTTACTACGCCAGCATTGGTACAAAATACAACCTACTATGTGCAGGAAACTTCTGCTGCTGGCTGTAATTCCGCAATAGCTACGGCTACGGTAACCGTAAATCCTCTACCATCAGTGCCTAGTACTGCTCCTGTCATTGTTTGTGAAGGTCAAGATGCTATTATCACAGCAACGGGTTCAGGTTCAGGGGACTTGGTTTTTTATGATAATACTCAAACCGAAATAGGAAGAACTACGATGTCTGTGGCTGTGCCTAATGCTAGTTATAATGCAGGTGCACTTCCTGCGGGCAACTATGTGTTTTATGTGGGAGAGGATGATGGATCTTGTGTTTCTATCTTGGCTACCGTTGGGGTAACAGTGAATACCACCCCCCTTGTACCAACTGCAACAGGAGCAACGATCTGTTTAGGAGAAACTGCTGTATTAACTGCCGTAGGTACAGGTGTAGAATGGTATGCAGATGCCGCTTTAACTACGATTTTAGGGGTGGGGAACAACTTCAACCCTGGCTTATTGACGGCTACTACGGATTTTTATGTTACGCAAACGAATGCTAATGGCTGTCAGTCTGCAGCGACTACGGTAACGGTAACGGTGAATCCCAATCCTGCTAATCCTGGTGTCAGTGGAACTAGCATTTGTGCTGGGTCTAGTGCCGCTCTAAGTGTTACTTCTAGTGGGGGTACGGTGTCTTGGTATGGAAGTGCTTCTGCTACGCCTTTGATTACAACAGGTACGACTTATAATACCCCCAACCTTCAACAAACTACTACCTATTATGTACAGGAAATGGATGGGAATGGTTGTGTGAGTAATATTATTCCACTAACAGTTACCGTTGATCCTCTACCCAATACACCATCTGCCAACAATCCTGTTGTTTGTGATGGAGATGATGTGATTATTACTGCAACGGGTTCTGGTTCAGGTGACTTAGTTTTCTACGATGCTACGCAAACCGAAGTTGGTCGAACTACTATGTCGGTAGCGACTCCTAATGCTAGTTTTAATGCAGGTGCTTTAGCTGCAGGCAACTATGTATTTTATGTAGGAGAAGATGATGGCACTTGTGTTTCTACCTTAACAACCGTAAGTGTAACCGTTCATCCTGCTGCCACTGCACCTACTGCATCAGGAACTGCTATTTGTTCTGGAAATACCGCAAGCCTAAGCTCTACAGGAGTTGGTGTACAGTGGTATGCGGATGCTGCTTTAAGCAATTTAGTTGGAACAGGTAATAATTTTAATACAGGAATACTTACAAGCAGTACAGATTTTTATGTTACGCAAACAAATGCCAATGGCTGTCAGTCTGCAGCGACTACGGTAACGGTAACGGTGAATCCTAATCCTGTTAATCCTACAACAGTAGGAGCTACGATCTGTGCTGGAAGTAGTGCTACTTTAACTGCGACAGGAACTACTGGAACATTATCTTGGTATATCAACGCTGCAGGAACGCAAGTGGTTGCCACTGGAGCGACATACAATACACCTGTTTTACAACAAACTACTACCTATTATGTACAAGAGGTAGATGGGAATGGTTGTACAAGTGCTATTGTTTCGGCAACAGCTACTGTCAATCCTTTACCCAACACCCCTTCTGCCAACAATCCAGTTGTTTGTGAGGGAGATGATGTGATTCTCTCTGCTTCTGGATCAGGTACAGGGGACTTGGTGTTCTACGATGCTACAATGACTGAAATAGGTCGTACTACTATGTCAATGTCTAATCCTAGTGCTACGTTCAATGCAGGAGCTTTATTAGCAGGAACATACAGCTTTTTTGTTAGAGAGGATAATGGTGCTTGTTTATCCAACATTGCAACTATTGGAGTAACTGTCAACCCGACTCCTGCTGCTCCAACTACTACCACAGATACGATTTGTGCAGGGTCAGTAGCCACTTTAACTGCAACCGGTGCAGGAACCATTGGCTGGTATACCGATGCAACACTGAGTAGTCAAATTGCCTTAGGGAATATATTTACCACCAATGTATTGAGTGCAAATACCAGCTATTGGGTTGCCTCAACAGACCTAAGTGGTTGTGTAAGTACAGCGGCTCAAGTAGATGTTGTAGTGAATGCTGCACCTGCTGCTCCAACGGCAAGCAACGATACGGTTTGTGCTGGGAATGCTGCCACGCTTACGGCTACCGCCTCTGCTGGAGGTACCTTAAATTGGTATAGCGATGCGGCTGGAATGAACTTGGTGGCAACTGGAGCTACTTTAAGCTTGCCTACGATGGCACAATCTACTACCTATTATGTGAATGAGACGGATGCTAATGCTTGTGTGAGTATGTCTACGGCAGCACAGATTGTCGTAAATCCTGCACCAACAGCACCTGCTGCACCAGCTATCACCGCTTGTGATGGAGATCCTATCACGTTAAGTGCTACTGGATCAGGTACGGGGGATCTTGTCTTCTTTGATAATATGGGGGTTGAAATTGGAAGAGGAACCATGAGTGCTGGAAACAATACCATCACTTCTGCCGTAGCTGCTTTAGCTGCTGGAACTTACAACTACTTTGTAGCCGAGGAACAAGCTGTGGGGTGTAGCTCTCCTCAGGTCGCTATCAATGTAGAGGTGCTAGCAACTCCTGCAGCGCCATCGGTTTTCAATGATAGCCCAGTATGTGAAGGTGAGGATGTATTCCTACAAGCTTCTACGATTGCCAATGCCAACTACAACTGGTCTGGTCCAAACGGCTTTAGTTCTACCAATCAGGATATGATGCTGAATGATGTTAGTACTGCGGAGGCTGGGGTCTACACTGTAAGTGTAACAGTCAATGGCTGTAGCTCGCCTGTTGCTACCACTACCGTTACGGTTAATACTCGTCCTGTTATTTCTGGAGCTCTGAGCAATAATGGACCACTTTGTGAAGGAGAAACCTTGACCATCACCGCTCCAACTCTAGCCAATGTCAACTACAACTGGACGGGACCCAATGGTTTTAGTTCTACTCAAACAACAGTATCTATTCCAAACGTCACAGAAGTAGATCACCAAGGCTTCTATACCCTCACGGTAGAGGATCAGTCTAATGGTTGTAGCTCTGAGCCGGTTTCTACTTTGGCAGTGATTAACAAGCTGCCTGATCCTGGTATGGCCTTTAGCAACAGTCCGCTTTGTGTTGGAGAGGATTTGGAACTTTCTGTACCTGAAGTATTCAATGCAGCTTATAGTTGGACAGGCCCCAATGGCTTTACATCAAACGATCGTACTCCGATCCTTACAGATGTAGATGTTAGCATGGCAGGAGTTTATAATGTTGAGGTATCTATTGATCAATGTACTACCTTGTTGGAAGTGGAGGTGAATATTGACACCCTACCCAACACTACCGTTATCCCTGATACTACAGTATTGCAAGGGGATGAACTGGTACTTTTTGCAACAGGAGGAATTACTTATCAGTGGAGTCCTGGTACTTATCTTTCAGGAGTAGCAACACCTACCCCTGTATTTTCCAATGCACCCGTAGGAACCTACACCTACAATGTGGAGATTACTTCTGCAAATGGTTGTTCGGATCAACAAAAAGTAACGGTAGAGGTACAAACTCGAACCGATATTATCATCACCGACCTCTTTACACCAAATAATGATGGAGTGAATGATACTTGGGTGATTGAGTTTTTGGAGAATGTAGAGCCTTACACCTTGCAGGTCTTCTCAAGAGGTGGACTGGAGGTTTATCGTTCTGAAAACTACATGAATGATTGGGATGGTACGCTTCTCAACTCAAATAAACAACTACCTGATGGTACCTATTACTACCTGATACGTACTCAGTTTAGAGAGTATACGGGGGCAGTGACCATCAAGCGATAGGAACAACTAGGGTAGTTCCCAAAAATAGAACTACCCTAATTTTATTTATTCTAATCACAATAAAAATTATGAATACTATATATAAATCTCTGTTGCTGCTGTTGGTATTGGGTTGTAGTTATGAGCTCTCTGCACAGCAATTACCTGTATTAAATCATTATCTATATAATCCTTATCTCTACAATCCAGCTCGTACTGGAGATCGGGGGATAGGATCGTTGAATTTTAACTTTAAAAGACAGTGGACTTCTATGCCCTATGCGCCAATTACTGGGGCTTTGAGTTTGGAAGCGGCTGTTCCTGATACAGATATGGGGGTTGGAGCGATGTTTTATTCGGATCGAACCCATATTGTGAATAGAGTAGGGGGGATGGGAACCTATGCTTACCATATTCCTTTTTCCAAGGATTATGAGCATCATCTTTCTGCAGGACTTTCCTTAGGGTTCATCAATCAGAGTTTTGACTTTGAGTCTGCTACGGTGGAAAATGAAAATGATATGCAGATTCTTGGCGATGAAGCTAGAGGAACTGCCTTTGATTTTAGCTTTGGACTGAATTATCGTTGGAAAGATCTGAATGTAGGTCTTTCTATGATGCAGGGGCTAAACAATCAAATTCGTTTTTTAGATGCCTTAGGGGAGCAGGTAAATTATGTGAATACGCGTCACTTTATGGCGAATGCTAGCTATGGCTTTGAGTTTGGAGAGAATAAAGACTTTTATGTAGAGCCTAATGTAATGGCTAGAATTATTCCAGGCTTGCCCATACAGGCTGAAGTCAATGCACTTTTTGCTTGGCGTAGAACGCTTTGGTTGGGCTTAGGTTATCGTTCTAGTAATAATGAAACCTCTACTTCGGCGCTTACTACTTCTTTGGGGGTAGAGTTGAAAGAACGGATATTCTTTGCTTATACCTTTGAAATGGGTGCAGATGCGGCTTTGAATAACGCATTGGGAACCCAGCACGAGGTAATGATTGCCTATCGTTTCAAGAAAAAAGATGATAGTGAGATGCTTTCTATGACGCATGAAATTGAGAAGTTGAAGGAAAAAGATCGCTTTTTAGAAGAAAAGATTGCTGCTACCACTAAAGTTGTAGATTCCTTATCCAACAACACCAAAGATATGGAAAACCGCATTGTTGAATTGGAAAAAACAACGGCGGATCTCAAAGAAAATGGGGCAGTATCTAAAGAACTACAAGACAAATTAGATGCTCATGACGAGTTGTTAAGAGCACAGCAAGAAGCTATCGCTAAAAATCGAAAAGATATTGATGCGCTAAGAGATTTGATCGAAAAGCAACCCTTGAAATACAAAAATCTTGGAACAATCAACTTTGGCAATGCTTCTGCCGTATTGAGTGCTGCTGAAAAATCTAAATTAGATGCTTTGAAAGAAGCTTTGGCAGGAAAACCTAATGCTACTATTTATCTTTATGGAAATGCTAGCACCGACGGAGATCCCAATCAAAATCTTATGCTTTCTTCAAAGCGCTGTATTGCAGTTCGCAAATATATGGTAGAACTTGGAATGCCTGGAGATCAGATTATTCTTCTACCTATGGGACAAGAAAATACTCAGTCTGGAACGTCTGCTGTCAGTCCAAGTGATCGTCGTGTGGATATTATGCTGTCAGATAAATAATACAAGCTATAAGTTTAATTTTTGTGTACAGCGTGGCTAGGAGGTAGCTTAGGGTTGACCTAAGGCTTAGAGCTCTAGCCACGCTTTTTATTGCACCTGTTATCAGAATGGTTTTCGCCAGTGTGAGGATGCGATTATAGGAAAAACCTAAATATGGGGCTATATTTGGGGAGTTTTATTTTTTATTTTCCAAAATGATTTGCTCTATTTGAGAAATGGGAAGATTTAAAGCTTTGGAGATGATTGCTATGGAAACTCCTTGTTCTACAAGACCAAGCACTGCTATGGTTTTTCCTTGCTCAATCCCTTTTTCAATCCCTTTCTCGATGTATTCTTGAGCATCAGCCATTTTGGTATGTTGCTCACTCGCTAGATCTCGAAGGCGTTTTACATAGTATTTGTATTCCTTTCGTTCCTCATCGGAAAGTTTCATGGCATCTAATTTTTCCTTGGCTTCGTTAAGTCCTTTGGCGGAAAAAGAGTCTTCAACTTCCCCATTTTTCAAAAAGTAAATCCATTCGTCCACTTTTTGAGTGATAACATTATTGAATTTCCCTACTTTGATCAACCAATATTCTGGGAAAATATCGTGGACATGCTCTTGGTTATACAGATCTTTCTGCCGCTCTGCCATAGTCAAAATATCGCCATGATGAACGCCTTTGAACTGGTTGATGCCATGATACAAGTAGTCTTTCCCTTGCCCTAGATCAAAATAGGCGATGGTAATAGAGATCACCTTTTTGACATTGGCATAAGCATCCCCTTCTTTAATGTGTTCTGTAATGACTTTGGCCGTTCCATACAAAATGCGATGGAAGTAGTCATACTCCTTGCTGTTTTGAACTTCAATGATAATCAAATCGCCTTTTCCATCCTCCACGAGAATATCTACCCGATTGTGTTTATCATCCTCAGTTTCTTTATTAGACTCACTATCAAGAATTTGTTTTATAGTGATCTCTTCATTGAGTAGCTCACTCAAAAAGCCTTCGAGGATACCAAAATTGGCTTTATCTCTCAAAAGCTTCTTAATGGCCCAATCAAATCTTATGAGTTTTTTTGTATTCTTCATGGTATAAAGATACAAATCTTTGAGAAAAATCAAATCCTTTTAAAACAATTTGTTTGCAATTGTCCGCCAATAAGAGAATATGCCCAATATTATTTCTGGTTCTTTGACAAATCCTGTGTAAAATTAGTAAAATGGCGTAGCGCTGTGAAAT
>CAZOLU010000004.1:0-12140 GCA_964580485.1 uncultured Saprospiraceae bacterium
GATTGATCTTTCTGGATATACCGACTCCCTCTTAGAACTCAGCTTTTATTCTTATGCTCGGGATTTCAATATTGATGAACTATCTGCTGGGATCTCTGTAGACGGAGGTGCTACTTGGACGGATATCGACTACCTTGATAGACTCACTGTTGCCAACTCTGGTTCTTCTGGAACTTTGTTTAATGTACAACCTGTAACTTTGCGATTTAATGTAACCAATGGTGTGACCAATCTAAGCAACTGTATGATCCGCTTTACTTTTGAAGGGGAGTACTACTTCGCTTTGGTTGATGATGTCAGCCTCCGTACAGCTCAAGCAACCTACGATCTTGGCTTTGTTACTTCTAGTGGACCTACTTATGGTGATTTGCAAACTACTGTCTATGTAGGTAATAGCAAATATATTCCCCTCAACCAAATCGATGCAAGTGAGTTCTACTATGGTGCTCGAGTAGGGAATGAAGGAGAGTTGGATATTCTACCCGACAACAATGTGAGAATGATTTTAAACATCGAGCGTGATAATGCTGGTGCTTGGACCTCTGTTTATGCAGATACCTTATTTATTACCGATACCCTTTTTGCAGGTTTAACCGACAGCCTCTATGCAGAGGATATTACAGATGTGAGTTGGGCCATAGAAGGAGCCTACCGAACTACCTATGCATTGGTACAGGACTCCTCTGATGCAAGTAGCATTAACGATACAATTGTACAGAATTTCTGGATCACAGCCGATAATGATTATTATTCAAGAGTAGATCGCGATGGGTCTGATCTTGCAGCTCCTTTCTCTTGGAGCGGTGGGGTAGACTCTAGTCATGTATACTGGGAATGGGGTAGTTTATTCTATTTCCCTACAGGAACTGTTGCAGGTGACTCTGTATTTATAGACTCGGTTTCTTATGGATTTAACATTGCTACGGTTGGCGATCAGGTATTTACCATTAAGATCTTTGATTTTGATGATGCTAATGGTGACGGGTTCATTGAATCTGATGGAAGTGAGCTCACCTTGGTAGGTATTGGTATTGATTCTATTACCAACTTCCCCGCAGGCTTCCACTTCTCTAAAACTCAGATGATTGATATCAACCGTGGTGGAGTTCCTCGCTTTATGGTGGAGGCTGGTAAAAGCTATCTCGTAGCTATTAGTCAAGGGCTACAAGCAGGGGTAAATCATGGAATTGGCTTTCAGAATATAGACTATTGGATGTCTATTTTCTACGGGACCAATTCGATTTGGCCTTCGCCTTTCAACCGACAGACCTCTGGTGGCTCAGATTGGGATAGCTATGGTCCTTATTTCGGGGCAAGTATTGGTGGAGGTACACCTTCTATGGGCTTACACCTAAGTGGAAATATGTTGGTATCTAATACAAATGAATTGGGTGAAGATCAGTTTGGAGTAGAAGTATTCCCCAACCCTGTAAAGGACAATTTCAACGTAAGTGTTAGTCTAGAGCAGCCCTCAAATGTTCGTTATATCCTAACAGCTGTGAATGGGGCCGTCATCGACATGGTCAATAGTGATAATGTGATGGAAGAAGTACAAACTTTTGATATCAGTAGACTTGCTGCTGGAGTGTATACCCTATCTATTGTAACAGAAAATGGAGAAGTGGTAAACAAGCGCATTATTAAGCAGTAAGCTTAATTTAGACAGAAACGTTAAGCAGTCTTGCTATTTAAGCAGGGCTGCTTTTTTTTTTGTTGATTTTAGCCTAATTTTATGCATAAATTCAATAGATCATGAAAATTGCCGTAAATACGAGGTTTTTATTAGCGGGTAAATTAGAAGGCATTGGCTGGTTTAGCTATGAGGTGCTCAAACGCTGGACCAAAAACCACCCAGAGCATCAGTTCTTATTTATCTTTGACCGGGCTTTTGATGAAAGTTTTATCTTTAGCGATAATATCGAGCCTGTTGTGGCTTTTCCTCAAGCACGGCATCCCTTTTTATTTTATTGGTGGTTTGAATGGTCCCTCCCTCGTATTTTTCACAAATATCAGCCCGATGCGTTTATGTCGCCCGATGGCTTTTGTGCTCTAAGAGCGAAGCTGCCTACTCAATTGGTGATTCACGATATTGCCTGGAAGCATTTCCCAACACAGGTTCCTTGGATCTATCGCAAACACTATGAGTACTTTATGCCAAGATTTGCACAAAAAGCCAAGCGCATTGCTACCGTTTCCAATTATTCCAAACAAGATATTCAAAAGCATTTAGGAGTAGCTGAAGATTTGATTGATGTAGTGTATGATGGGAGTAACGAGGCTTTTCAGCCGCTTGCGGCTGAAGCGCAGGCCAAAATCCGAGTACAATACAGCCAAGGACAGCCCTACTTTTTGTACCTAGGCTCGATTCATCCCAGAAAAAATGTAGCGCGGCTACTACAAGCTTTCGACCAATTCAAACAACAACAATCGAGTCCTCTAAAACTCCTCCTAGCAGGGCGTATGGCTTGGCAGACTAGCGAAATTAAAACGATTGTAGATCAACTTCAGCATCGAGAAGATGTTATCTTTTTGGGCTATGTGCCTAGTGAGGAACTCCCCAAAATTGTAGCTTCCGCCTTCGCTTTGACCTATGTATCCCTTTTTGAAGGTTTTGGAATCCCAATTTTAGAAGCCTTGTATTGCGATGTGCCAAGTATTAGTTCCAATACTTCTTCAATGCCTGAAGTGGTTGGAGATGCAGGGCTTTTGGTAGATCCTTACTCGGTCGAAGATATAGCAGAGCAAATGCTCCGCCTTTGGGTAGAAAAAGACTTGCAAGATCAACTCATTGAGCGTGGGCGCATACAGCGGCAACGCTACTCCTGGGATCTAACCGCAGCTAAAATGTGGGAAAGTCTTCTTAAAACGGTGGAGCATGCGTAGGTATATCAAAAAAAGAATCCAGAGTTTTACTTATGCCTTCAAGGGACTCTTTGACTTTTTTAGTGGGCGGCATCCCCATGCGATCATTCATCTTACAGCAGTGTTGCTGGTGACCTTGGCAGGCTTTTATTTCAATATCACTAGAGTGGAATGGATGCTGGTCTTGCTCTGCTTTGCTTTGGTGTTGAGTCTTGAAGCCATCAATTCGTCATTGGAGTACTTGGTAGATCTGGCCTCTCCTGATTATCATCCTTTAGCTGCCAAGGCTAAAGATATCGCTGCTGCTGCTGTTTTGATAGCGGCATTTATTACCGTGCTCATCGCTGCATTGATTTTTATACCAAAAATTTGGTCTTAGCTGTTGTATTTCCGAACGGTAGATGATGATTAGCGTTTTAGTAGCAAAAGCTTTTGAGTAGGAGTTGTCCTTAAAAAAAGAATCGCTTCTGCCTCTGAAATGCGCTTCATCTACAAAAAGTTTGGTAAATTTATCATAGGAATATTTTTTAACTTAGGTTGCTCAACATTTAAGCTAAAGAATAGCCTTTTTAGAACTTCAATCATTAAATTTTTAGAATATGAGGTCTCAACGGATTTTTGTAGATATGGATAATACCCTTTGTGCTTATACGCAACGCTTTCGAGAAAAACGAGCAGCACAACCCGAAGTGCTTTATCCACAGTCGCAATATGGCTTTTTTGCCAATTTAGATCCTCTGCCAGGTGCTATTGAAGCTTACAAAGCCTTGGAGGAAGCTTATGAGGTTTATATTCTAACGGCTCCTTCTTACAAAAACCCCTTATGTTATACCGAAAAGCGGGTTTGGGTAGAACGGCATCTGGGCTTAGAAACTACTCCCAATCTAATTATTTGTCAGCGTAAGGAGATGCTGATGGGTGATTATCTCATAGACGATCATGCCTATGATTTTCAGGGAGAGTTGATTCATTTTGGAACAGATCGTTTCCCCGATTGGGCAGCGGTGCTAAGCCATCTTTTATAACCTTCAATCTAATAGTATGTTACAAATTGAAACGATTGAGGCCTTTGAAGCTGCATTAGGCTCTCGCCGTTGGAAGCACATCGCAGTACAAGGGTTAGATTTAAGTAGCTATACCAAAGCTATACAAGAAACAATTTTTGAAGATTGTATCTTTTTGGGTTGTGAATTGACTCCAGAGGCCAATTACTATCTCCTGCATCAGGATGTAGCTTTATTTCCTCAACTAGACGTTCCTTTCAAAATTTATTTGAATCGCTTGTATGATAAGGACAGTCTTTATGATGGTTTTGATTGGAAACATCCAGAAACTTATAACCAGTGTACCGACTATCGAATTTATCAGCATTTTATGGAAACAGGGAAAGCAGAACCCTGGTCTATTCAAGAGACCTTAGCACGCCGACTACATGACCATGCCGTAACAGATGCCCTACATGGCTTTTTAAAAGCTTACGGAGAACCCAACAAGGTGGTGGCTATGATGGGAGGGCACAATATGCAGCGTGATGCTCCCGATTATCTTGAAGTGGCACTGATCGCTAAGGCTTTGACCGAAGCGGGCTATTTTATGATTTCAGGGGGTGGCCCAGGGGCGATGGAAGCTACGCACCTAGGTGCTTGGTTTGCAGAGCGAGAGCTAGATGAGCTGCAAAAAGCGGTGGATATGTTAGCCATGGCTCCCTCCTATAAAGATCAACTTTGGTTGAGTAAGGCCTTTGAGGTGATGGAACGCTTCCCCAAAATGACCGATAAAGATAGCTTGGGCATTCCTACCTGGTTGTATGGGCATGAGCCTCCAACACCTTTTGCAAGCCTTATTGCCAAGTATTTTGCCAATAGTGTGCGAGAGGAGGGCCTCTTGGCTTTGGCAAAGGGGGGTGTGATCTTTGCACCTGGAAGTGCTGGTACCATTCAGGAAATCTTCCAAGATGCCTGTCAAAATCACTATCTGAGTTTTGGAATGGCCAGTCCGATGGTCTTTTTCAACAGCAACTACTGGAGATCTGTACGTCCTGTTTATCCTTTGCTAGAGCAAATGGTGGCAGATGGGAAATACCAAAATTTGTTGCTGTCGATTAGTGATGATGGGAAGGAAGTCGTAGAACATATCAAGCAATTTAAACCTAGAACCTCAACCTTATGATGCGATTACTCATTTTGCTCTTTTTGCTCTACAATGGAACGGTAATGGCACAGGATAGCACTCGTCTACGCTTCTTCGAGCCTGCTCCCCAATTGCATAAGGGACGGTTTTGGGGAACAACAACAGGTTTAGCTGTTGGCTATACCGGCGTCTCTATTGCACTAGCAAGGGCATGGTATGCGGATTATGATCAGGGGCGGTTTCATTTTTTTAATGATTGGTATGGTTGGAGACAGATGGATAAAATGGGGCATTTGATGACCAATTATTTTGAGAGTAAGTGGGTCGGGCAGCTTTATCACTGGACTGGGGTGCCACGCCGCCAAGCGGCGTGGATCGGCTTTGCTGGAGGTACGCTCTTTCAAACCACCGTAGAAATCATGGACGGCTTTTCAGAAGCCTGGGGCTTTAGCTGGGGCGATGTGGCTTTCAATACTATTGGAGGAACGACTTATCTAGGGCAGGAACTCCTTTGGGAAGAGCAACGTATTTTGTTCAAACTCTCGGTACACCACCCCAACTACTCTACGGCCAGCATCATGGCACAAAATTCTACGGCGACGACCAGCCTAGACGAGCGGGCCGCAGCCCTCTATGGCAATAGCTTTGCCGAACTCTTCTTCAAAGAATACAACGGTCAAACCATCTGGATGTCTACCAACATCGCCTCTTTTTTACCCGAAAAACCCAAATGGTTGCCCGCTTGGTTGAACGTAGCGGTGGGATATGGGATTGAAAATGTCTTTGGTGCAGAGCGTAATGTCTGGTACAATGATCGGCTTGAGGTATTTGAAGCTCCTGAACATATACAGCGACATAGTCAGGTCTTTCTTTCCTTGGATGTAGATTTTGAACGCATCCCCACCAAATCTAAGGCCTTGAAGTCGCTTTTTGCGGTACTCAATGTGTTTAAAGTGCCTTTCCCTACCCTAGAATTTAATACTTTGGGGCAAACTAGGTTTCGACCATTTTATTTTTAGCCGCTATAATGACCTTGTGATTGATGAGGGGGCTTTTGCTTTAAGACTGGGGCAAAAGCCTGGTGGTAGTTTTCTGCCCATTCATTATACGAAAAACTCACAGAAATGGAATGTATCAAGATTGCAATAATGATCATCATCCTAGGATTTGCTAATGATTCTAGTTCACAAATATTATATAAAAGGCCTCTAAAAGTTCAAAAAGAGCTATTAAAAAAGGCTAGCAACCACTCAGATAATGCAGTTGAATTCCTGAAGAAAAATAAAGTATATCCAGAAACTCCAATAAGAAAAGCTTTTATTGCTAAAGCATCTGAAGTTGATTGGGCTAAAAGTAATCTGCCCAGAATCAATTACAGCACTGTTCTTGAACTCAGCCCTACCCAAATTAAAGATTTCTTAGAAATTATAAACAATCCAACTCTTTTTACTCAGCAATAAATTGGGACAAATAGTCTAAAATCAAAAGTGTATTTCTTAAACGAGTTTGGAGTTTTTTCCAGTGTAGAAATTTGGGAGGGTGATGCATTTTATGGCCGAAACTGTGACTTCATACATGGTATTCTAGATATTAACCAAAATGACTCCTACTTATCTTGGCTAAAGGATATCTCCAAAGCTTTAAATCTTCCCATTTCTCAAATAGAGCAAATCATTTTGGAAAATAAAAAATAAAAACGGTTCCCCAACACCGTATAGCGGTAGTCATTCCTTCTAGGCTTATTATGCTGTGGGAGAATGAGAAGCCTACATCACTTCTGCCACTGGAGTAAAGCACCACCAAATACTTACAAAAACTTAATGCCAGTCAATTTTTCAGAAAGCGCCCAGAGCTTTTGAGCAACTGTTGGATCTTGAGATGCTGAAGTAGCCTCGGCCAAACCAGGTTCGCCTTTCATCTCTCTTGCACCCTGTGGCCCAAAATACTGTCCAGCCTGAACTTCTGCTGCTAGTGCCGCCATCAAACTAGGTAGGGCAGCCTTATGCGGAGGATGAATCATAAAAGAGAAAATAGGGGTAAAGATTTTAACAAAGAACCAAGGCATGTGCCGTGAAAGGTCGGTATTGGAAACGCCTGGGTGCGCTGCAACGGCTATACAGCTATGGTTCGTTTTTTGTTTTAGTCGTTGATTCAACTTATAGGTAAAGAGGAGGTTGGCTATTTTACTTTGTGCATAGGACTGAAACTTGGAGTATTTCCGTTTTTCCCAATGCGGATCATCAAAGTTGATGCTTCCCCTTTTATGAGCGATAGAACTTACATTCACCACTCTAGATTTGGGCGTTGCTAAGAGCTTGTCGATCAAAAGCCCTGTTAATAAAAAATGCCCAAAATGATTCACCCCCATCTGCAATTCAAAACCATCTGCTGTTTTAGAATAAGGAGGCATCATGATCCCCGCATTGTTGATGAGTAGGTCTAATTGTTGGTATTCTGCATTGAATTGCTGAGCAAAATTTCTAACCGAATCGAGTTGGCTAAGGTCGAGTACTATAATTGCTAAATTAGCTTGGGGCTGCTCACTCAAAATTCTGGCTTTGGCCGCCTCTGCCTTTTCTAAGTTTCGGCAGGCTAAAATCACTTGCATTTGTTTTGCTGCTAATGCCTTTGCGGTTTCAAATCCAATGCCTGTATTTGCGCCTGTTACGATAGCAATACGTCCTTGTTGGGCTGGAATTTGTGTAATGTCGAAGCTGCTCATAGTTGGTTTATGTTTAGTGATTAAGAGCTAGACCCTATTTTGGAAACAAATGTTGAGGAGATCTTCAACTTTCTAAGAAGGAATACGCTATTGAGAAGTTCCAATAAGTTCTTTTTCAAATTTGTTTAGAAAATACTTGAAATACTCATTATGAGGAATATCTGATTCTTCGGTATAACCACCAGCAGCTTTAATTTTTAAGATAAGCTCATCAAAAGGTTTAAAGTTGACGACTTTACCATAATAATCACTATTCACCCAACTATTTCTACGGTAGGAGAAGATCATATTAGAGCAGTACTCCACTCTACCATTTGCTCTAGGGCAGCAATCGATCAGGCCAATAGCTTTGTAGCGGTGAGGCTGTTCCGCAATCATAGCATCTGGTCCACCACTAGAGAATCCACAGACACTAGTATGACTAATGCTGATATTATTTTGCTGGAGATAAGCCTGAATTTCAAGCTCGACCCGTCGCAAGCCTTTGCCCCCTTTGATAAAGCAAGGGCTATAGACCATAATGGCTTTTGAGAAGTATTGAGGGGGTGTTTCCTCCCAAAGGAATTGAGGGTCAGCCCACATAGATCCCCCAAAACAGATGAGTAGGGGATAGGCTTCTTCCTTTACTGAGTCGGGTAGGTGAATCAGTAGGGAGCTTCGTTTTATAGGCTTTTTTGTCTGTGCACTGCCGCTCAGCGGCAGTGCAGAACATATCCAACAGCAAAGCAATAAGCGTAGGATCATATTACAAAAAGTTGCGTTCCACAAGCTTTATTCCGTTTCTTCTTCTTCCATACCTCGAAAGCCCTTACCTACACGCTCTCCAGCCTCATAACGTGCAACAAAAGCTGTTTTAAATCGGGTGTGGTCTAAAATATAAGATAAGATATTTAAAGCATCTGCCTTACTTTTGAATCCTTCAGTGCCGTCCTCATTATTATTTTTAGGGATAATAACTACTCGGGTAATACCTGCGTCAATTTCTTCAAAGGTAATTTGATAATCACTGAGCGGGCCTTCCTGCAATTCGGTGTACTTGTATGCACGATATTTACGTACAGCCGACACTTGAATTTTGTAGGCTACACCTTGAGGGGCAGGAGGTGTAGGATCATAATGCTCAAAAATGCCTGGATCTTCTTTAGCAATATCACCCATGTTGGGAATCAACTCTTGACCATCCCAGTATACTCGGCGATCAGGAGATTGCTTGGCCACCTCATCCGACTTAATGTAGGCATCATAAACATCTGTGCCTGGCGCATAGGGTTCTCCTGTATTAGGATCAATAGGAGCCTCTTCAGGAAGGGCATAGGAATTGTCCCGATCATTATATTCTTCAGGAACCACCACATAACGAGGATCTACATCGAGATTGCTCGCCACGGGTTCAGGAACAGCTTTGAGTTCTTCTCCATCCCAGTAGACTTTGCCCTCGGAAGATTCTTCAGCGAGGGTTTTAGCTTTCATGTAAATCTCATAACCTTCAGATCCTTCAGCAAAAGCTTCTCCAGTTTCAGGGTTCGTAGGTACTTCATTCGGCAGTTCATAGCCTGTGGAGGCATTATCATATTCTTTCGGAACGATCAAAAAACGAGGATCAACCGTTTTGGGGTTATCTGCCAAAGCATCCATATAAGGCACTAACTCTTTATTGTTCCAGTATACCGCACGATTGGGCGACTCCTCTGCACGAGCTTCTGCTATTAGAAAAGCCTTATAGACATCGGTTCCCTTGGCATAGGGCTCTCCAGTGTCTGGGTCCGTAGGAGGTTCAAATGGCAATTGATATACATGGTCACGATCATCATATTCTGGAGGAACTACCACATACATGGGATCTACTTCTACTTTCTGCTTAGGCAATTCCATAGCCAAGTCAATCACCCGAACCTCTTGTTCTGATACTCCTTCAGTATTGATAGACTTAGACATGATTTCAAAACCTTCGACCTTAGCTTCCAAGAGGTATTTCTTATCTGCTTCTAATGTGAATTTATAATCGCCAACAGCTAACATTCGGTCTTGGATCAATTCTTCCATCCCATCAATCACTTCAAAAAGCTTGATGTTGATGTCTTTCAGTGGCGCTTTGTTGAGATCTTCCGCAGCAAAAATACTTCCTTTGACCACCAACTGTACTTTTTCTTCTCCAAAATAAAAAATATCATCATTGGTAGTGGAAACCTTATCAGGGTCATAAGTTCGGTTAGAAACCAAATACCCTCCCCCATGAGCCTCACTAATGACAAAGTAGAGATCATCGGCAGAGGAGTTGATTGGGAAGCCCATATTTTGAGCCACTTCCCATTTCATTTTAGCCCCTTTCGATTTGAATACATCAAATCCGCCAGCACTAATCCGGCTATTTGAGCTAAAATACAGGATTTGCGATGCTGCATGGTAATGAGGAGAAATCTCGTCCCCCTCGGTATTGATATTATGACCTAGATTTTTGGGTAGTGTAAAATTATTACCCTCTGAATTTTTATCTCGAGTACAATACCAGAGGTCTAAGCCACCCTTTCCACCTTCACGGTCTGAAGCAAAGTAGAGGACTTCCTTATCTGCTACAATTGTTACATAAGGATGTGTGGTATTGGCTCCTTCGGCGTTAATGTAGTCTGGTAATTTGACGGGAGCTGACCAACTTCCACCTTCTTCAAACATAAGATAGATAGAACATTTGGGCTTTCCCCCTTCTACCAAATCGCATTGGGTAAAGAAAAAGCGTTTACCGTCAGGAGTAAAACTTCCATTTCCAAAATGAGGCTTTTCCGTTTTCCCTACAAAGATGGTGGGCACCTGTCGGGTCATCCAACCACTACTTTTGCGTTTTTGGGTGCGATAAATTTTAGACACACCACTCACGGTAGAGGAAAAATAAAGCACATCATTATTGAAAGGAATTGGAGCAAACTCGGTTTTATCTGTATTGACATTGGGGTCTAGGTGCAGAATAGAGGTATTGGGATTGGTATACTCCTGAGCTTTCAATGCAAAGTTACAACCTTGAATTTCTGTATCAACAACATCTCGCATCAATTCCCGATCATCACCCTTGTAGTTGCTAACAAAATCATTAAATGCCGTCTTGGCCTCTTCGTACTGTCCGGTTTGTTTAAGTGCTAGAGCATATTTGTATCCAGGTTTGTCAAAATCATTTTCATTATTCATATCCTTGACATCTACCAAGCATTTTACAGCATTTGCATAGTCACGGGTTTCTAAATAACATTTTCCAGCCTTGTATACCAGCTCTTTTTTGTCATTTTTTTGGGAGTAAGCAGATTCATAATAAAGGGCGGCCCGCCCAAGATCCCCTAATTTTTCAAATTCTTCAGCTTCTTTTTTTAGTTTTTTCCAGCTTTTTTGGGGGGCTTTTTGAGCATATAGCTCTTGGCTTTGAAGGCCTAAAAACAAAAGTGCAATTAAGCAAAGGATACGGGTCATGATATTCTAGTAGTTTGTCATGAAAGTTAATGCAAATAATTGGGGAAGTCCAGCTGCGGTGTATACAGTATATTTTAAAGGACTTACTCCTTGTAAAGATACTAAATAATAAGGGGCATATAATACTTAAATGGCCTCTTCATCCCAACCTCTGAATCCTTCCCCATCACGTTCGCCATCTTTGTATCGAACAACAAAGGCTCTGGTAAATCGAGTATGGTTGAGAATATGATAAAGGACATTGAGGGCTTCCGTTTTCTTTTTAAAACCAATGGTATTGTCTGCATTTCGTTCTTTTGGCACAACGATAACTCGGGTCAGCCCCAGTTCAATTTTTTCAAATTCTAGTTTATAATCAGAGAGCTGCCCTTCTTCTAGCTCAGTATATTTATGGGGTTTGTAGCTACGAACCGCAGAAACCTGTATGACATAAGCTACGCCATCATCTGCGGCCTCCTCTTGTTTGTCATCAAAATGCTTGTGGTGTGTAGTGTCATGGCGTTCTACTATGGTCTTTTCAGGATCTACAACGGCAATCGCATCCTCTAGGGCCATCAAGCGACCATCTCCGTTCCAGTAGACTAGGCGTTGGGAAGATTTGCTAGCAATAGGGAGCATTTCCATATAAGCATCATAAGGCTTACTGCCCTCTTCATAGACTTCTCCACTTTCTGCATCCACTGCCTGATCAGGGAATTGGAAGGGGTTGTCCTTAGAGTTATAGCGTTCTGGAACAATTACAAAGTAGGGATCTTCTTCTGTAGGTTCTGGAATAGGATCGCTTCCTGGTAATTTCATTGCAATATCATTGACCTGAGTTTCGGTACGGGTAATATCATGAGTAGCCATTTCAAAACTTGCTTGTTGGTAGCCTTCTGCATTAACTACTACAAGGTAATGCTTATTGCTTTTAAGGCGGAATTTATACTCTGCCACTGCCAACATACGATCTTCGACCAATTCTTCCACCCCA
>CAZOLU010000004.1:12150-28323 GCA_964580485.1 uncultured Saprospiraceae bacterium
ACTCAAATAATTGAATATTCACATCATTTAATGCCGTCTGATTGGCATCCTCCTCTGCGTAAATCTTTCCTTTAACAATCAACTCTAACTGAGCCTCTCCAAAAAAGAAGATGTCATCATTAGAAGTAGCAACCTTGCTTCCTAAAGCTCTGTTGGAGCTGATATAACCTCCCCCTATTTCAGGACTCGAAATGTAGTAGAGGTCATCCGCAGAAGAGTTATAGGGGAAGCCTAAATTTTGAGCAACTTCCCATTTGGTTCGTTCGCCCTTAGATTTAAAAATGTCAAAGCCCCCAGCACTAATATGCCCATTAGAGCTGAAAAAGAGCATCTCCTTATTTTGATCATAAAATGGGGTAATCTCATCCCCCGCGGTGTTGATGTTATGACCAAGGTTTTTAGGAAGTGTGAAATTCATGCCCTTGCTTGTGGTAATAAGCGTGGTATACCAAATATCAAATCCTCCTTTTCCGCCATCTCTATTGCTAGAAAAATATAGGATCTCTTTATTGCCTTGTACAATTACCGATGGATGGGTAGTACTCACCCCTCCAGGATTGATGTAATTAGGGAGCTTGGCAGGATTAGACCATTGGCCATTTTCTTTAGCTGACACATAAATAGCACAGAGCATCTGCCCATCTTTTTCCTCACACTGTGTGTAATAAAAACGTTTTCCATCAGGAGTTAGGCTACCATTGCAAAAGTGCCCATCTGCTGCCTTGCTCAGCTCAAATTCTTCACGTGGGTTAAATTGTGCTTCCGTTCCACTAGCGGTATAGACTTTTGCCGTTCCCCCTTCTGTTGAGGAAAAGTAAATGCTGTTGCGAAAAGGAACTGGAGCAAAGTCGTCTGCATCACTATTCACCGTAGTAGAAAGTAGCTTGAGCCCTACCCCAGGAGCTGGACTATCCTTAGCTTTGAGGGCAAATTTACAGCCCTGAACTTTGATGTCAATACGCTCAGATACCTCTTTTTTGTTAGGCCCATCGTATTTAGACTGAAACTGTTGGAATGCAGCAATGGCCTTTTCATATTCGCCTAATTGTTGTAGGGCAATAGCATACTTAAATCCAGGAAGGGCATAGTCGGAGTTGTTTGACTCTCCCTTGACAAGAGATAGGTTTTTTGCTGCATTCTGATAGTCCCGACTTTTGAGATAACAGTCCCCTGCTTTATAGGCAAGATCTAAATTAGAAGTGTTTTTATTAAAGGCAGACTCATAATAGATTGCAGCCCGAGTGAGGTCGCCCTTTTCTTCAAATTGTTCTGCTTCTTTGCGCAATTGCTTCCAGCTCTTTTGCTGAGCGTAGGTGGTGGTTGTACTGAATATCAAAAGCAGTAGCAAACCTTGAAAGTATAGTTTATTCATTATGTTGTAGATTGTAGAAATAGACGATCAGTCAAAAATACGGTTTTGTCGCATAAAATGCTTATTCCAAAGCAATAAATTAACAAGACCTCCAAAATAATGCCGTATCTTGGAATTTTGCTATGAGATGGAGTTGGAGAAACACTGTGTTATAAAAAGAAATCTGTTTGGCTTTATTGTTTAGATGGGAGGAAAAATCTTCTGTTGTGACTAGCCGCACTAGCTTAAAACTTTCTTGGTGATCTACTTCAACTTTTGTATTTTTAGCAAAGTTCCATGAATCCCTTTGATGCATTCAAAAATAAATTATGGCCCAAAACGAGCAACAGCAAACCATTCTGGTTGAAAAATATATCAAAAATAAGTCGAGAGCCTTCACCGTCAATGATGCTGCTTCTGTTACTGGCTTGCCCTTGATAGAAACGGAGGATGCCGTTAAAAACCTGATGGAAAAATATGACTGCAAACTTAAAGTAACAGAGGGGGGGGATCTGATATATGATTTTGGTAAGTTGCATCGGAGAACAGCCAAAAGCTTTGGAGAGCAATTTCAGGAGTTTATGAACCTGCTTTGGAAAGGCTTTCAGATTTTTTATAAAGTCATGATCTCTGTTTTTTTGGTGGTCTATTTTGTCATTTTTTTAGTCTTGGTCATTGGGCTGATATTAGCGTTAATGTCGCAAGGAAGTAGTGATAATAACTCCAAAGGTGCTGGACAGCTCATCACTGTGGTGTTGCGTGTGTTTTGGTCAATTTTTGAATGGAGTACCATTATGGGCTACCACAATGTTTATCGCCGTCATGATCGCTATGGTTATAATTATAAGCACTATGTTGAGAAGCCTGGAGTCATGGTGGGTTTTCGTAAAAAAGCCAAGGATAGCAAATCTAAGAAAGGTTTCGTGGCTTCTGTTTATGATTTTGTTTTTGGTCCCCCTCGAGTACCAATTGATCCTTTAGAAAATGAGCAGGAAGTAGCAACTTTCTTAAAAGAAAATAAAGGCTTGGTCTGTACCTCCGAATTACAAGCTCTAGCGGGCTGGTCAAGAGATGATGCTGAAAATTTTATGACAGAGGTTTTGGCACGCTATGATGGCAAGGCTGAGATTTCGCCCAATGCAGTGTTGTATGGTGATTTTTCGGAGTTTATTCGATCTAAAGATCGCAAGGGCGAGGCCCCAGTGATTTATTATTGGGATGAGTATGAGCCAGAATACGAGCTTACTGGAAACAAAACGGGGCGCAATTGGGGGATTGGACTAATGAATGGATTTAATTTAGCACTTTCTGCCTTAGTGATTTGGGGCCCTTTGGGAGAGATCTTGCTCTACAATCCCTTGGTTATTGCATTTTTGGGCTGGGTGCCTTTTATCTATTCTGCGCTCTTTTTCCTCATTCCTATTTTTCGATGGATTCGCATTCAGCCCCTACGCAAGGCTCAGCACCGACTCAACATTCGCAAACGTTTGATGAAGGCTATTTTCGAAGAACGTAAAGATGAAATGACCCTCAAGCGTTTGACCCAAATTGCGAATGAAAAAGCTACTACTGAAGAAAAACTCAGCGAAAAATTGGTAGAGCAAGTCATGATGGAGGTCATTCAAGACTTAGGGGGCGACTCCTATGTAGATAGCACAGCGCAGATTCGCTATAAATTCGAGCGTTTGGATCGGGAGCTGGATGAAATTCAGCAACTTCGTAGAGAAAAACGGGACGATGGTGGCATTGGTCGAGTGATTTTTGAAGCCTAAGAAAGGGGATCAAAAACTACTCAACACTTCATCAGCGATAGCCTTTGGGTGAAAACGCTGCAAGTTTAGACTCAACCCAATTTGATTCCAAAATCCTCCACGTTGCTGCATAAAGGTGCGCAAATTAGCAGAGCTGACCAATGGAAAGTAAATACCCGCAGCACCTTCCCAAATATCAATCATCAAGCCTGCATTGGCAAAAAGCTCCTCACTGATATTGGTCACATTTACAGCAGGAGCCGTATTCTTAAAATAACCTAGATCTGCATAGGGTTTCAGTGCCACTAAAGGGATGCTAAAGGGGAGTTGAATAGGGATATGAGTTTTAAAATTTAATGAGAAAATAAAACTATTGGATCTCCCATCTGTTGCTGCTTGTGCAATATCTATGGGTGTTTTAAAACCACCTTCTCGCAAACTTACTTGTTGGTCAGCTAAAAAGCCCGTAGCCTCTTGCCTTCCCCAAATCATAGCATCATAATGGTAGTCATGCGCATTTCGATTGACTAAATGTAGCGGGAAGTTCCCAAAATCTCGATCGCTATGGGTTGGAAAACCGCCTGTAAATACTCGGAGATCGGCCGACCAGTTTTTAGCAAAATAAAATTTGAAATTACCCTCTACGGTAATTTTACTATAATGCTGACGATCTCCAAACTCCTCATAGTTGGCATATTCCAATTGGCTTAGAATTTCGAAGGGGCTGATGGGATGCCCATACTGAAATCGGTGTCCTAGACGATGTGTGCTTCGCCAATGCTGTGTTTTCCCATCAAAGGAAGCAACGCCTCCACTGACACTAAAAATTTCATCTTCTTCTAAAATAAGGAGATTATCTATCCTTAATTGATGTGCAGCATAAGCTCGTGCCGATTTTTTTCTGAAATTCAGAATGAAATTAGGGTTGATTCGGCTATAACGTAGCTGGTAATCAAAAGTTTCATTATCAAAGCCCTGGAAGCTTTTTAGTCCTAAACCAATCGACCAGTTTTGAATAGCCCCTGCCTTAGGAAATCCATTATATCTAAGCTCTCCCATTCCTACCAATGATCTAGATTTTATCCCAAACATAGGCACCAAAGCATATTCCCATTTTTTTGCAGGCAAAGGCAGATTGTAAATCGCTAAACCCAACATCATCCCATCATGAGTATTTCCCCCAATTGCAGGAAAGAAGTTGATGGCGGGGCGTTCGGGAAAACGCGTATCCAATAAAAATCTGAATGCAGGAGCCTTACCTACCTTGTGAAAGGCTTCAGGGCGAAAGCTATTATCATTTCGATTCAAATCAGGCATCTCTTGGTAGGGGTCAATCTGATAGATGTAGTTGGGATCAAAAGGGAGTTGAATACTGCTATCTTGCTGAGGAGCTAGTGCATGAACCCAGACACTACCAAGGACCTTATTGTCCTGGTCTACCCATGAAAGTTGAAAAGGAGCTGCAATTTCGCCTTTATTTTTAACTTTTAAAGCTATTTGCTGACCCTGTACTTTGCCTCCTAGAAAACCATAGTCTAGCTGTTTGTTGGTGCTCAATAAATCTTGAAAAATCCAGTCCAAATCTTCTCCGCTTTCTTCCTCAAAAATCCGTTTAACATCAATAGGACGAGGGTGTTTGAATTGCCAAGCATGGTAGTACTGTTGTAAAATTTGATCCATTTTTGCAGTACCTAAATAGCTTTCTAAATAACGAAAGATCATGGTAGGTTTGGAGTAGGCCCCTAAAAAGTAGTTGAAGTTGGTGAGTTGTTCAGAGCTCGTTTGGCTTGCTTGATCTACTCGTTGCCGAGCCTGTAAAAGGTAGCTAAGGTAGTTGGTTCGGTCTTGATAGTTGTAATATTCGTTCATATAACGAGATTCCACATAGGAGTTGAAGCCCTCGTCCATCCAAGCATCGGTACGTTCATTACTTGCTAAAATGCCGTAAAACCAATTGTGTCCGACCTCATGTGTAATGACATTATCCAATGCACGAGCATTATAAGACAGTCCAATTACCGTAATCATAGGATATTCCATACCTCCTCCTGCACTGAGTGCCGATTGTACGGCGGTGGCATGGGGGTAGGGGTATTCGCCCACTATTTTAGAATAGTATTCTACAGAACGGCGAGTATAAGTTGCTGCCTTTTTCCAAAGATTGGCTTCTTCATTCGTAAAGTAAACATAACAGTCGACTTCTTGCCCCGATTCCAGTGTAGTAGCTTCTTTGAGAATATAAAAACGTTTATCGGCAAACCAGGCAAAGTCATGTACCTTCTCAGCTTTGTAATGCAGGGTTTTGAAACTACTGTCGGAAGCAGGGAATGCTTGTTCTTCATAGGCTAATTCATCAAAGTCTTGTTGTTTGGAAAACTGAATACGCTTTTCGATAAAGTCTTGCTCTTCTTCATTTTGTAATACTCCTGTCGCAGCTACATAATAATTTTGAGGTAGGGTGATTTTAACATCAAAAGTACCAAATTCGGAGTAGAACTCGC
Organism: uncultured Saprospiraceae bacterium; assembly: GCA_964580485.1. Lineage (GTDB taxonomy): Bacteria > Bacteroidota > Bacteroidia > Chitinophagales > Saprospiraceae > Saprospira. Next base: position 17,754 of record CAZOLU010000004.1, read on the forward strand.
CTTGATCTAGATAGGGCATGGGATGCCAACCCTCTCGATCGTAAACGGCAGGCTTAGGATACCATTGTGTCATTTGGTAAGACTGTTCTACATGCCCTAAGCGAGACACGGAAGCCGGAATTTTAATGCGCATGGGGGTTTTGAGCTGCATCGATGCCCCTGGAGCTAAGGGCTGTGGCAACTCTAGTTTGGCAATATCGGGCTGATCGGCATAGAATTTCCAATTGACAGCTTGGCCATCAATCTGAAAGTCTAGGCTATCAATAGATCCTCTTTCTGTTTTTGGGGCAAAATAAAATTTGCGATCGCCATTCTCAATCATTTGGCGCGCCATTGCAGTGCGTGGATTTTTGTAGGCATTGGGCCAGAGATGTATGTAGAGCAGCCTTAGCGTATCGGGAGAGTTGTTGGTGTAATCTATCTCGATAAAGCCTCGGAGCTTATGTTGTTGATCGTCAAGCCTCAGCTCAATACGGTAATTTACCTCTTGCTGAAAATAGGGTGCTTCTTCTTGAGCTAAAATAGGGGAGCTTAAAAAGCCTAGGAGTACAAGTAGTAATCGGGTCATGCTATCCTTTTAGGATGTTTAAAGATCTGTTGCTAAGGCAAAATTATGATATTCTTGGCATTTTTTAGCTAATTAGAAGGAGGCAAAAAATTGCTTCTCGCTAAAAATGGTTCATCAAGACCGTAGATGAGCTACGGTCTTGATCGCGCGCGCGTGTGCGAGCGACGGCGTTGATTAGCAACGCCGTCGCTGCGCGCGTGCACGCGCGCAGCGACACCCTTGATCCAAACAAGGGTGTCGCTCGCACCTATGCGCGCGAGGCAGCCCAAAGCTTAGGGCTGCGAATGCAATGCCGTGGCCGTTCAACCCTAGTCGCCCACCTGCAAACTTTCTACATCTTGTTTGAATCTTGTGGTAAGATCCTGAACAAAGCCTTCCATTCTCTGGCGTTCAGAGGCATCCACTCCTGCGCTTGCTGCTGCAACAGCTTCCATCACCTCAATCATAAAAGCATATTCGGGGGAAGGGCCATAGTCATGACAAGCCATCAGCACCTTTTTGTACAATGCTTCAGGATCACTATTTTTCCCAGACTCATATTTGAAAGACCATTTAATTTCTTTAGCCCAGGGATGATCTTCCACAATTTTATGCAAGGCCTCGACCTCCTCCTCCTGTATCAATCCATCTGCTATTGCCACGAGATAAATGAGCTCTCCAAAAGCATCATACATATAAGCTTTTTTACGATCTTGATCCATAATGTTATGATTTTTAATTGACTAAATGAAAGTGTAATAGCGAACTTGCAGCGGTAGAGGCTTTTAGCGAAGCAGCTACAATACAAATTATTTACAGTTTGTAAGTACTCAGTACCAAACAAGATACAATTTAGCTTTTGTAAAGATAGACTCTTGGAGTGTTAATTTTTAGGAGAATAGTTGCGGATAAGACCCTTTTATTGCCATAGCCAAAAAAAATCAGTATCTTGAGCAACCATTTCTAAAAAAATTGCATCTAAGTAATGAGCTACAATTAGTTAAATATATAATCAACTGAGCTTTTTGCGAATTACTGTATTGAAAAGCCTCGTAATAGCTACGGCTACTCTTATGACTTTCGCCTTGTACTTCATCAAAAATCTCAGAGCTTAGTGTAAAAACTAATTAGGCCCTATTACTTAGCTATATTAGCTACAACTATGAATCTCTGTATTGACATTGGGAATACACGATCAAAGCTAGCCGTCTTTGATTCTGAAGGGAGCTTGCAAAAGCTGATTGTGCGTCAAACATTTAGTCAAAAGAAACTAGAAAAAGTCCTTAATAAATATGATGTTCAGTACGCCATCCTCTCCTCCGTAAGAAGAAAAAATGGAAAAATTAAACGTTTGTTGGAACAGCGTACCGAACAATATATTACCCTTGATCCTAGTGTGGAAGTTCCTATCCAAAATAAATACCACTCTCCCGAAACTTTAGGGCGAGATCGATTGGCTTTGGTGGTAGGAGCAGTAGCATTATTCCCCAATTCTGATATTTTGGTCATAGATGCGGGAACCTGTATTACTTATGACTTTATTAATGCCAACAAAGAGTATCTTGGGGGGAGTATCTCTTTAGGTATAGAAATGCGTTTTAGAGCCTTACACCAACTAACTGCTAAGCTACCTTTGGTAGAACCGCAGGACCTAGATAGTCATATTGGGGACACAACGGACTCCTCTATACAAACCGGAGTGCAGTGTGGAGTCGTTTATGAGATGCAAGGGTTTATAGCCGCTTATCAAGCGCAATATCCTGACCTTAGAATTCTAATTACAGGAGGAAATGCTAGTTTTTTTGAATCTCGGTTTAAAAATCAGATATTTGCGGTGCCCAATTTAGTCCTCAAAGGCTTGAATCAAATTTTAACACACAATGTTCAACAAACAAAAGCTACCTAAGCTACGCATCTTAACTAAAAATGCAATACTCCTATTGGGAATGGTTCTAAGTACAATAGCATCGCTTAATGCTCAAACCTTCACAAGAGGAAATTCACCCTATTCCCGTTATGGTCTTGGAGACCTCCACAGCTTTCAGTTTGTGCCTTCTGCAAGTATGGGGGGAATGAAAGGTGCTTATAATAGTGTAACTGAATTTAATCCAGCCAATCCTGCTTCGCTCGGCTTTTTGCGCTATACCGCTTTCGATATGGGGGCATTTTATCAGCATAGTATTTTAAATGAAAACAGTACAGGAAACACCGCTCGTGCCAATGATGGAAATTTATCTTATGTTGCATTAAGCTTTCCAATCACTCGTGCTTGGGAAATTGAGCAGGATAGTCTGCGTCGTGGGCTCCCGATCCAATGGGGAATGGGATTTTCTCTATCTCCTCATAGTACCGTAGCCTATTCCGCTCGGGTTACCCGAAACTTAGCAGAAATTGGGGATGTAGCATATCAATATTCTGGTGAGGGAACTCGCTACCGAGTGAATTGGGCGAATGGTGTGAGTTATAAAGGATTGTCTTTGGGTGCAAATCTTGGTTTTCTTTTTGGAACCGTAAATGACCTAAATACCATCGATTTTCAAGATAGTGCCTATATCTATGCTTTTGATGAGCAAGTTCTTCGAGAGGAGTATACCACCGGCTTTTTATGGGATTTAGGCCTACAGTATAATTTTTACCTCAAGGATAAAGAGGGTGTACGTAAGCGAGATGTAGTTCGGGGTAAACATATAACTCTAGGACTCTATGCTAGTGGTAGCAACAATATGAGGGTGCTGACCAAAAATCGTCAGATCCGATATGGTGCTTTTTATGCTCGAGATACTTTGGTTGATACAGACGATCTTCAAGGAAATATGCAACTGCCACTCACAATCGGTGGAGGACTGGCCTACTCAGATGGAATGTTCTGGAAAATCGGACTAAATTATGAGTCTTCTTTTTGGGAAAATCAGTTTAGCTTTGATACTCGATCAATTGCGATGGGTAACAGCTATGAACTCTCTTTGGGTGGGGAATACTGCCCAATTCCTAGAGATTTAGATGTTCAAAATTATTTCCAACGCATCCGCTACCGAATGGGTGCCTTCTATGGTAGAGATCCTCGAATAGTGGGGGCTGCTAATAATCCTATACAATTGAATAAATATGGACTTACTCTAGGACTAGGCTTGCCTATTAAACCCCTCAAATCCGGATTGTTGGGATATGTGAATACGAGTCTAGAAATAGGGTACCTCGGTCATCCTGACCTCATCGGAGAAACCTATTTTAGAGTAAATATGGCATTTACCCTCAATGACGGAACTTGGTTTAGACGAGCTAGATTTAGATAAGAATAAAGTTTGGCATAGATTTTCGTTATTATGTATTAATGTTGAGATCAACTTTAACAGACTATATAAACTAGATACAAAACAATAGAGTTATGAAATGGCAATTCAAAAACCTGGTAAAAGCTGTAGGGCTTGCAGCTTTTAGTTTACTGATGATAGGGCAAGCTAACGCTCAATGCGAAACTTGGGAGGCATTTCCCGAAGGTGCTAAAATCGCCCGTCAAAAACACGTAATTTATCGTGATAAGTTCAAATTGCAAAAATATGAAGAGGCCTATCCTCTTTGGGAGGAGCTGTTTAAATATGTAAAGGTTCCTGCTCCTGCAAAATCAACCCACTTCCTAGATGGAGCAACCATGTCTTTTCACTTTGCTGGTAAAGAAACAGACCAAGCTAAGAAAAATGAATGGATCGAAAAAGCGATTAACCTTTATGACCAAAATGCAGCTTGTAATGGAGAAACGGCTCTAGATCGTGCTTATCAGGCCTATTACATGTATGCTAATCAATATGATGTAACGAAAACTCTCAAGGTCTACGAGAAAGTGCTAGAGCTGGGTAATGAAAAAGAGCCTGTGCCCTCTATGATCTTTACGCCAATGGCCTACCTAGCCGTTTATTGCTACCAGCAAAAGGTGCAGGGGATTGACGCAGATTATATGCGTAATTTATACCTCCGTCTAGAGAAAATTGCTAAAGAACAAATTGAAAAAGGCAATGATGCTGAAAACTACAAAAAAGGTTGGGGGGAAGTAGATAAGTATTATAGTCCAATTAAAGACGGTATCTTTGGTTGTGATTATTATATTACTAAAGTGTGGAGACCTTTGTACAATGAACATAAAGAGGTAGAGGATTCTGTAAGAAAAATTCGTGATGCTATGTCTTTGAAGAGTTGTAACGAAGAGGATTTTTATAAAGTGGTACAGCTTCAATACGAAAAATTGGTCAATGATCGTGTTATAAAGACGGCTGAAGCCGTTTTAGCTAGCGATACTTCTACTGCTTGGATGAAAATCTTGACTTGCCGCCAAATGGGACAGGCAACCAATGACGAATCTTGGAAGGAGAAGGAAAAAGAATACTACAAAGACTTAGTTGAAAATGATAATGAGTGGTGTGCCAATACCATCCGTGCTGATATTGCTTACCGCTATGCAGATCAGCTCTACCGTGCAGGTAGCTTCGGTTCGGCTCGTTCTTACTGCCGATTGGCCTCTAAAATACGTCCAGATTGGGGACAGCCTTACCTCTTAGTGGGTATTATGTATGCTTCTTCTGGTCCTCGTTGTAGTGCTAAGGGGACGGGCTGGGATGCTCAGATCTGTGTATGGCCTGCTATTGATGAGTGGGTGAAAGCTAAATCTGTAGATCCTTCTGTTACAGCTAAAGCCAATGAGTATATCGCCAAATACAGTGCATTTATGCCTTCTAAAACCGATATTTTCAAACGTCAGTTGCAAGAGGGTGCTTCGATTACTGTGCCTTGCTGGATTCAGCAAACTACTACTATTCGGGGTAAATAATCATCAAATTTTTTGATGGTTCCAGCAAAAGAGGAGCAGCCTGCAGGCTGCCCCTCTTTTTTGTTTTTTATCCACTTTAGCAGCTTCTACATAATTATCCCTATCTTTAAGGCGTTTTACAAGCACATCAAGCACTCAAATTATCGTGATACAGCAAATTCGCCTGCATTTACATCGAATTTATCAGCATAAGTTAGCACAATACAGCCTAAAGGCTGTATTGCTCCTCGCTTTGACGGTATTGCTGTATCAGCAACTCCTCGGTAGCGCAGAGCACCTACCTTGGCAGGAACTACAAAATTTCTGGCAAGAACAATTTTCCTGGACACAATTGCTGGCGATCTCCTTAGTCATCTTGCTCATGCCCCTCAATTGGTTGCTCGAAACCCAAAAATGGCTACACCTCATGCAAAAAGTGGAGTCGTTAAACCTATTCAAAGCATTTAAAGCCGTACTTGCTGGACTTACAGTGTCTATGTTTACGCCCAATCGGATGGGAGAATATGGTGGGCGAATACTCCTTCTGCAAAAAGAAAACCGAGTGCCTGCGGTCTTTGCTACATTGGTAGGTAGTATGAGCCAATGGATTGTTTTGGTAGCAGGAGGATTGCTAGGGCTGCTCTACCTTATCGCCACTGCTGCAGTACCTTTAGCTTATTTGCCCTATGCTTGGCTGCTGCTCATTCTAGTTACAGCTGCCTGCACCTTTGTTGTTTTTTGCTATTTTCACCTCTCTTGGTTCAGCAATTGGGCGAAAAAATGGCGCTGGACACAAAAATGGGCCAACAAACTGCATCAAGATCTTTTCCAACATTATGATTATGCAACACTGGCCAAAGCGCTTCGAATTTCGGCGCTGCGGTATCTGATTTATGCTTTTCAGTATTTATTATTGCTACTGTGTTTTGGATTTGATATTTCTTGGGCACAAGGGTTTTCCGCCATACTATTTGTATTTTTACTTCAAACGGGTTTGCCCATACCACCCTCTGCAGGGCTACTGGCAAGGGGAAGTATAGCTGTTTGGGTATTTACTTGGCTTATGACCAATGCTAGTGCAGCTCCCATAGCGCTAAAGTCGGCAGTATTGGCTTCTACCTTTAGCCTTTGGTTAATCAACTTATTATTACCTGCTGCCTTTGGTGCTTTTTTTATGGTGCAAAATGGACTAAGCCATTCTACTAAAAAATCATAAGCGGAATCCTTGCTATTTTGTATTTTTGCAGACTATCCCTAACTTCACGGACTATTACCTAAAACATAAACAATGAAAATCCAACTGATCAACTGTGGTTATTGTGATGGAAAAGAACATCATGTGTTGAAAGGCGGTCGCCATCAACTGATCAAGTTTCCCGCTATGACGGCACTGCTTCATCATCCCCAAGAAGGCTATATCTTATTTGATACTGGATATACACAACGTTTTTACGAAGAAACAAAGCGTTGGCCTGGAAAAATATATGCTTGGATGACCCCTACTCATGTAAAAGAGGAGGAGCATCTTGTTTATCAACTTGCGGCCAAAGGTATTGCTGCGGAGGAGATCAAATACATCATTGTTTCGCATTTTCATGCAGATCATACCTGTGGATTAAAGGATTTTCCTCAGGCAAAATTTATTTGCACTCAAGCGGCTTTATCTAATGTAGAAGCCGTGAAAGATAAGCCCTGGAAGGCGATTATGCAAGGAATCCTTCTGGGCTTATTGCCTCAGGATCTTTCTACCCGAACTTGGGTATATGATAGGGATCCAAATGTAAAGACGATCAGTGATCCTATCTTGGGGGAATGTCATGATCTTTTTGGAGATGCTACTACTCAATTGATCCCATTACCAGGGCATCACAAGGGGCAAATTGGAGCACTGCTACAAAGCGAAAAAGGGCCTGTTTTACTGGCTGCCGATGCTTGCTGGTTAGCCCCATCTTACAAAGAAAATCGCTTGCCGGCATCAATTGCTAAATTTCTTCTTGCAGATTGGAATGCCTTTAAAGAAAGCCTTTTCAAATTACATCAATTCTACAAAGCCCATCCAGAAATCCCTATTATTCCCACACATTGTGAAGCCACTCAGCATCAATATCCCCAATTTTTTGAAGAATATTCGTAATCCTCCCCTATGTACGCTGAACTTGCGCAGTATTTTCATTTTGCATATTCAAAAACAGCATTAGGAAAATTAGATGCATGGCAATTCCCACCGAAATAAAAATGGTATTCTCCGTAAGGAAAGAACTGGTCATTACTGTAAAAAATAACAATAGGAATGGTTGCCGATAATTCTGATGCTTAAACAGAGGATAGAAAAAACAAAAAAGAAAAGCCATCAGCCCTAAGAGTCCAGTACCCGTATAAAAAGACAGCAATTGGTTGTGGGGAAACATGACACGTTGCTGTGGATAATCTCGCTCATAAATGCGCTGTTGCTCCTCTTGCAAATCTCCCAACCCAACTCCGAATATAGGGCTTTGTTGAGCGACTTCAATGGCTACTTGATAGGAGAGCAGGCGTTGAGTATCGGATAAATCTCCAATCCTTCCTTGTTGATACTCCTGCCAGTTGTAGCGCATCAATGCCACTTTAGTCTGAACACTAGGCAAAAGCTGATAGGCAAGAACGGGCATTAGGAATAGCAGTCCCAACAATCCCAACCCCAATAAATAGCGTTTATAAACCAGAATGAGTCGAACCCCCAACACTAAAACTCCCATATAGAAAGCTAACAGGCCTGAGCGCACAGAGAGTAGGTGCAACATGCCCCACAAAAATATCAAAGCAAGGGCTAGCCCATATTGCTCTGCTTGCCATCGCCAATAAAATCTTGTTTGAAGCAGCCAGCCCCCAGCAAAAATAGCAATAGCGAGGAGTAAACTGTAGCGAATGTGATCTTCTTGCGGTGTTGGAATTGCTTTACTGCGCTCTAGTGCTATTTGAATCTCATTATAATTGATAATATAATTAACCAACACTAATACCGCACTAAAGGTAAGCATCCATATAAAAATGTAAAGCAGATTCTGAACTTCTCGCTGTTTGAAGCGGGGTAAGAGTCCAAAGGCCAATGGAAGAAGGAGATAGGGAAGGACGACTTTGAGTAATCCCGACCAGTGTCCCAGATGGCTACTCTGCAAGCCAGATAATAATACAATGCCAAAGATGCCAGTTGTAACCCAGTAAGCCGATTGTCGCCGCAAGCGGCTCCAATCTCGCTTGAAATGAGTCGTACCCAACCCTGCCAGTAGGATCAAAATCATACCTACACTAACCGCAAACTTAGAGGCGATCAATCCTAAAAAAACGACCAAAACCCCCAAGGATGCTAGCTTTTTCCGCCTTGTCTCATTCCAAACCTTAGATGCCCCCATCCCTCATTAGTTGTATACTCCTCTTAAAATCCAAAGCGAACATATTTGATGGTCAAACCCTTTTCCAAGTGCATCTGCTCATAATAGGTTTTGATGGCCCACTCGGGTTTTTGTTCAGGCAAGCTATAAATATCCTCATAGGCTTCATACAACTGCAATCCTTGTTGTTCAATGATCTCTAGAGTGTATTCATAGAGCTCAGGAGAATCGGTTTTTAGATGTATTTGTCCATCTTTTGCTAAGATGCGCTTGTAGCGGGGTAAAAAGAGATGAGAAGTCAAGCGCTTGCGAGCTTTGCCGAGTTGTGGATCTGCAAAGGTAATCCAAATTTCCTGCACTTCTCCTGGGGCAAAGTATTGTTCAATAAAATCAATCTGGGTACGGATAAAAGCAACATTGGGCAAAGGATTTTCCTGGCAAACATATTTAGCACCTTTCCAAATCCGATTCCCCTTGGCATCCATCCCAATAAAATTGCGATCGGGGTACATTTCTGCCAACCCAATGGTATATTCCCCCTTGCCACAAGCCAGCTCTAGTGTAATGGGCCGATGGTTTTGAAAATAGCGGTTCCACTGCCCCGACATTTGTACTATTGCGCCATCAGCGCGTCGCAAATTGGGTGAATTTACCTCAAAACTCTGAAATACATTGGTAAATGTATTCAGCTCTGCAAATTTCTCTAGTTTCCCTTTTTTTCCCATAATCTTGAGTTACTTATTTTTATTCCATGGCATTTAAACCCCGGGAAGCATTTCTAAACAACTTAAATATGTACGGCTTTGTATAGTTTATAGCCAACCACCATAACTCAAACTGATCGCAACGCCCAGCAGCCAGACCAAACTGATCAAAACTATACGCCAGCCATGCTGTCGAGTAGAGCCATCAAAGGTAAAAACTCGCCGACCATTAGGCAGGATTGTTTGATCTTGTAGATAATACAAACCCCTAAAAATCCCTAAAATTCCCACAAAAAAAGCAAGTAAGTACCCTAAAATAATCTTGGATCGATTGACCGTCTGAGGTCGCCTAAGTTCTACCATTTTGTGCAAGCGCATCAATTCTAGATCTTCATCACTATAGCGAACCCCACGTTCATCCAATAAATATTGAGCCCCTACCACATCCATCACATGCCAGTCATTTGGAGATTCTAAAATGTCAATCAACTCTTGATCGCTCAAACCTCTGAGATAATAGTCCTCTTGCTTATAAATGCTTTGATGTTTGGCTTCCTCCTTTAGAATCTTATGCACCCGATCAAAGTCTCTCGCCATCAGACTGAGGGTATAGTAGGTGCTCATTTCATTTAGGGCTATATAAACTTCTGCTGCGGCATTTTTATGCTCCAAGGTCTGATATGGAATTTGATGATGTTCCAACAAGCTAGTCATGTTTTGCAACAAGGTTTTGGACTCATAACGGCTGTGAAACACCCAGTTTTGCTGACGCAACTCCTCTTCTAGCTGTATTTTACGAAACTTGTCATGATACTTCAAAGGAAGTTCAATCCGTTCCTCCTCTTGCTGATAGGGTATACGGTATTCCTCCAACAATAGAGCTACTTTCAAAGCTTCTAATTCTGATTCAAATTCCTGATATAATTTCATGGAGTAGTGATGTCGGTCTAATCTTCTGGACTAGGATCTTTAGTTTTCTTTTTGCGCTCTGCCAAGCGAGCTTCTAATATGGCATCATCCTTATCATAAGCATTGATAATTTCCTTGACCAAGCGATGTCGCACCACATCGCCAGCTTCTAAAAAGACCTGCCCAATGCCATCGATATTGTCCAAGATACGCAAAGCCCGAATCAACCCAGAACGCTGATTGC
>CAZOLU010000005.1:0-3696 GCA_964580485.1 uncultured Saprospiraceae bacterium
CAATCATAACAATGCGGAGATCCTGGCTTTTGCCGCAAGCTATGAAGGCGCAGCAGAGCTCAACGCAACAAGGCGACTGCCTGTTTATTCTCGATTGCGCAAGGCCTTGCAAGCCTTGCCTGCAGCAAGAGCAGAGGTGGAAGCCCTGGAGCAACTCTATAAAGGTGCATTTGTTTATGAGCAAGAAGCTGGCGAAGCCAACTTCAAGCAAAAAGCAGGCAATTATGCTGTTGTTCATTTGGCCATGCATGGAATGCTGAATAAAGACCGCCCTCTATTGTCCGCTCTAGCCTTTAGCGAAAATGGAGATAGCCTTGAAAATAATTTTCTGCAAGCTTATGAGATTTCTAAAATGGAGCTGAATGCTGACCTAGTGGTACTCTCTGCCTGCGAAACGGGCTACGGTCGTTTTGAAAAAGGGAATGGTACCGCTTCCCTGGCTCGTGCCTTTATGTATGCGGGGGTGCCAGCTCTGGTAGTTTCCCTTTGGCAGGTGAATGATCAATCGACTTCTGTCATCATGCAAAACTTTTACAAGCACCTAGCAGACGGGCTGGACAAAGCCGCTGCGCTGCGCCAAGCCAAGTTGGATTATATTGCAGAGGCGGATGACCTTGCTGCTCACCCTGCGTTCTGGTCGCCGTTTATACTGGTTGGGGAGGAATCTCCGATAAAGGTGCAACGAAAAGGAAATGGAAACTGGTGGTGGATGGCTCTAGGAGCTGGAGCTTTGGGTCTAGCAGGATTAGGTTTTGGAATGATGCTTAGAAAAAAGGCCGCCTAGGAAGGGGCTTATAGGCCTTTGTGTAGACTGTTTCTATCTGCCCAATTGCCAGCGCATCGTCCACAAAGTCTTTCGAACAAAAGGCAGTTTCCCTGCCCAACGCATCCAGCCAATACGAGGATCCTTGGTATCGAAATAGGTCCATTCCTCCAACAGCTTAAAATGAGGATGCCAGCTTTTAATTTCTTGGCCTGTTCGCAATCCAAAGGTCATTTGGGCATTGGGGTCGAAGCGAAGTTTTTGTTTCAGGATAAGATTTAAGATCGGTTTGCGCCAGCTGCTCATCCAAAAACGGTTAAACAATTCAAAAACAAACTCGCAGCCGCTAAAGCGGCTTTCCAACGCTAGCAAAAGCCCCTTCACCTCCGCCTCTTGGCAATACATAAACAGCCCCTCCGCCAATAACAACAAAGGACGATCTTTGGGCAACTGATCCATCCAAGTATAATCGAAAACCGATTGCGCAATTTGATGATAACGACCTTGGGGAGGGAATCGCAAGGCTTTGAGCTTCAAAATATCGGGCAGATCTAAGTCATAAAAATCTACTTGCCCATTATCAACTCGCCCAAAGCGATCATCCAAGCCACAAGCAATGTTCACCACCACCGCATCGGGGTGCTTGTTTAGGAAATTTTGAACATAATGATCATACTGTTTGGCTCTCAGAGCAATATGCACCCACAGTTTGGAATCTAAACGCCCTTCAAAAACCTTTTTTAATAAGGTGCTGGGCTCTCGATTCAGTCTAGACTTTAGCCAATTGATGGTCCCCACAGCAACCTGATCGTTGAGGATGGACCTTTTGGCCTGAGCATCTATGGCATGGCAAGCGAGGGTCATGATCGCCGTAGCAGAAATATCGTTAAGCGCTTGTGGTGCAGGCATTTACCTTAGTGTTTGAGGAGCTTTTAATTATCCCCATCCAACTTCAAGACCTGCAAGAAGGCTTTTTGTGGCACCTGTACCGAACCAATCTCCCGCATTTTCTTCTTACCCGCTTTTTGTTTCTCCAAGAGCTTTCGTTTACGAGAAATATCACCACCATAACACTTGGCAGTTACATCTTTACGCAAGGCAGAGATGGTTTCCCGAGCTACAATTTTAGCTCCAATAGCTGCTTGAATAGCGATGCGGAATTGTTGGCGAGGTAAGATTTCTTTCAAGCGTTTACAGATCCGCCGCCCAAAAGACTCGGCTTTACTGCGGTGAATCAAGGAAGAAAAGGCATCCACATTATCTCCATTGAGCTTGATGTCCAGTTTAACCAAGTCTGAGGATTGGTAGCCAATGGGAGCATAATCAAAGGAGGCATAACCTCGGGAGATGGATTTTAATTTATCATAAAAATCAAAAACAATTTCTGCCAGAGGCATGTGGAAGGTCAACTCTACCCGACTAGGCGTTAAGTATACCTGATTGCGCAACTCTCCTCGTTTTTCCATACACAAGCCCATAATAGGACCTATATAGTCTGGAGCGGTAATGATCTGTGCATTGATATAAGGTTCTTCTACTCGATCAATTAGCGTGACATCGGGTAAATCACTAGGATTGTTGACCGTAATTTTTTCTTCTTTTTTGGTATAACAGAAATACCCTACGTTCGGAACGGTGGTAATCACATTCTGATCAAATTCACGCTCTAGACGTTCTTGAATGATCTCTAAATGCAACATTCCCAAAAACCCACATCGGAAACCAAAACCAAGTGCAGCCGATGTTTCTGGTTCAAAAATCAGAGAAGCATCATTGAGTTGTAACTTTTCTAAAGCATCCCGTAAATCCTCAAAGTCATCATTGTCAATGGGGAAGATTCCTGCAAAAACCATAGGTTTTACATCCTCAAAGCCCTGTACAGGAGTGGTTGTAGGATTTTCTTTAAGGGTAATGGTATCCCCTACTTTAATATCTTTGGAATCTTTTGTTCCAGTAATGATGTAACCTACATCTCCTGCAGCAAGTTTTTTAACCTCCTGCTGTTTCATTTTCAAGACTCCAATCTCATTAGCTTGGAATTCTTTTTTATTACTAAAGAATTGAATCCAATCATTCTTTTTGATCATTCCGTTAAAAATACGGAAATAAGCCACCACCCCACGGTATTTATCAAACATCGAGTCAAAAACCATAGCCTGCAGAGGTGCTTGAGGATCGCCCGTAGGAGCAGGAATCCGCTCAACAATCGCTTCAAATATTTTATCTACCCCCTCTCCAGTTTTGCCACTTGCCAAAATAATCTCGTCCAATTCGCAGTCAATTAAATCTACAACTTCCTCCATCACATCATCAACCATAGCAGAGGGCATATCAATCTTATTGAGAATTGGGATGATGACCAAATCATGCTCCATAGCCAGGTAGAGGTTGGAAATCGTCTGAGCTTGTACCCCTTGTGTGGCATCTACTAGAAGTAGAGCCCCTTCACAGGCAGCAATAGAACGAGAAACCTCATAAGAAAAATCCACATGACCAGGAGTGTCAATCAAGTTAAAGATATACTCTACACCGTCGTGTTCATAAATCAGTTGGATGGCGTGCGCTTTAATTGTAATTCCACGCTCTCTCTCCAAATCCATATCATCCAAAGCCTGATTCTGCATTTCACGTTCAGAAATGGTGTTGGTCATTTCCAACATTCGATCAGCCAAGGTACTCTTCCCGTGGTCAATGTGTGCAATAATGCAAAAGTTGCGCGTATTTTTCATACTAAAATTTCATTGTAATAAATAGCTCTCTGTAATGGAGCTGCTTTTTAATAAGCCCTTATAAGACTAACAAAAATAAGGATATTTCGTTGATTTCCGAATCTAAAAATCAATTATTGTATAAGGATAGGCCAAAGGTATTGCAAAAGCAGATAAATACTAATACTTCCCAAGAGTACCCAAACCCAAATTGGGATATTGCGC
>CAZOLU010000005.1:3706-8061 GCA_964580485.1 uncultured Saprospiraceae bacterium
GAGGTTTTAGGCCCGTGGCCATAATTTCCAAATGTGTCTGCAAGCCTGGACTGAGCTCTAATTTTTGGGCTTGATGTACCAAAGCTAATGCCCCATCAGGACGGCCATAGCCTCTCAACAGTACATCTGCTAGTTTCAAAAGCTCTCGAGCCAGCAGGTCTCGAGCCTCTACAAAATAATCGGGTAGTAAGTTGTAGAGGTCGATGATGTTATCGGGCAGGCTGTTGGCGATTTCTCTTTCGGATAGAAAGGCCAAGCGTGGATGCTGCTGTATATCTTGCAAAGCCTTTAGGCTTTTATCTAAAAACTGTACGGCACCTTGATAATACTCTTGGTCAAACTCCTGAAAAAGGGGAAGATCTTGCCGAGCCAAGCACTCAATCATCTCCTTATCTTCTGTTTTCAGGGCTTGTAGCAAACTATCGCTGTATTGTGTGGCAAAATAAGGTGCTACAAACTCCATCAATTCAGGATCTTCCTTGTAGGCTACTCGTTTTTTTAGATATTCAGGATGCCCATATTCCAAAAAATGAAGTAGGTTTTTATGCTCGAAAATGAGTTGGTGGTATTGGTAAGTCTTAGGATCAGACAACTCCTTCAACAAAGCTCTGAGTCCAGCCAAATGCAACTTAGTCCCCTTATAGTTGATTTCTTGATAATCGCTGTAAGCTCGAAATTGTCGCTCTAGCTCTAGTTCCAAAGCCGCCAACTGGGTCTGTGTAGCTTCATGGGGTTGGAGATCAAAAATGACAAAGGGGTTGATATATTGCATAATACTATTTTCGATGATCGGCTTAATGGCAAAAGTATAACAACAAAGCTCGGGCTAGAGTTGCAAAATAAGAAAAAGCCCAACAAATTTTTAATTTGTCGGGGCTTCTACATCTTTTAGTTGTAAAGTCCTTGATTTACAACTCTACAGAAGCTAAGGCGTCTTCTACCTGAGAAAGCAGTTGCATAAGGTCAATAGGCTTTGAGAGAAAAGCATAGGCCCCTAGAGCCTTTGCCTGAGCTTCGGTATCGGCATTACCATGACCAGAAATCATCAAAACGGGGATTTTGGGTTGCCTTTGTCTAAGCAATTGCAAAAACTCTAAACCATCCATTTTGGGCATTTTGATATCGGAAATAATAAGGTCAAAGCTGTTTTGCTCTAATTTAGAAAGACCATCCTCAGCGTGCTGTGCCAAAACTACTTCATAGTCTTCCATAGTTAGCACATCATATAAGCTTTGGCGGATGCTGGCTTCATCATCCACTACTAAAATTCGGTTGGACATAAGAACTAGGATTTTGGATTATTTTGGATATGCTTCTCACACCAAATTCTATACCGAATTAGATCCACTACAAAAGTTTGGGGGCTATTTCTTGAGTCCAATGATAAGCCAAAGCCAATTGCATGATATTGGTACTTAAAAAACTGTTATTTTTTCTGTCAAACTGATGGATATAGCCCAACTCCACACTTCCATGAGGGGTAAACTCCCAACTCAAGCCAGCATAGAACCAATTTCGAGCAAAAGATTTGAACATCATATTATTGTATTGATTGATCCAAACCTCATCAAAAAGTTTGATAGACAATTGAGGCTTGCCAGGATCTACTGGCAAAGGGAAATCTACACTCAGCCGATATCGAAACCGATTGGCAAAATCAGTTCCATCTTTGATATAATACCCATTTTCCAAATCCCAGTGATCCGCAAAACGATGTTCTAATCGATAGCGATGTGAAACAAATGCTCCTGTAAGCTCTTGCTTGAAGGTTACTTGTTCCCAGATATTCTGTTCATTGGAAGACCCAGGTCCATAAAGGGGTTCTACTGGCCAAGTTCTAAGATAAGTATAACCTAAGGTAAAAACCACGCTTTGGTTGAGGTGAAAATTAAGGTAGGGACGGATCAAATCTGAATTATTGTGCAAAACCCAGTGTTCCCTTCTTAAATGCAACTCAGTACCCATAGACCAACGCTCATGCAATTGAAAACTAGGATCTGCAAAGAACCAGACATTAGCCTTTGCATGATAAATGGAGTCGGATTGCGCTTGTAGGGCGAGTACATTAACACATGAGCCCAAAGCACATATTAGCATTTTTATAAAATTTTTCATTTGGATTTGTTTTAGATGGTGAAAATTGCTTTTCGCTTAGCAAGAAGCATTATTGCCAACCTCCACCTAAAGCTCGGTAGATATTAACTTTGGCATTCAATTGCTTTTGCTTGATCTCTACTAACTCCATTTTGGCATCTAAGGCCTCTTCTTGCGTTAGAAGTACCTCCACATACTCGGCTCTTGCAGACCGAAACAAGCTATTTGCAATATTGACAGACTTGGACAACACCTCTACCTCTTGTACTTTGGTTTGGAAACTTGCAGTAAAGTTTTTCAACTTCGACAACTGATTTAAGACATCAACATAGGCATTCAGAATACTTTGTTCGTATTCGTAGATAGCTTGTAGCTGTCGAGCATTGGCATTGCTATAATTGGCCTTAATCGCTTTTCTATTGATAATTGGTGCCACAATATCACCTGCCAAATTGTAGAGGATAGATCTAGGATTTACCAACAACACAGGATTAAAAGCTTGAAAGCCCAAGCCAGCAGAGATATCAAGTGTGGGGTAAAATTCTGCCCGAGCTACTATTACATCTAATTTTGCAGCGGCTAATTCCAACTCTGCTTGGCGAATATCTGGTCGGTTTTGCAAGAGTTGAGCGGGTATTCCACTTTGAATAGAGTCGGTTGCGATGGTCATAAAGCTGGCTGAATTGCGCACAATGGGTTGAGGAAAACGCCCTACTAAAAAGTTGATTCTATTTTCAGCTTCCACTATCTTCTGCTGGATGGCATATTGTAGGTTTTGTGTTTTGAGCAATTGTGCCTCAAATCGATAAACCGCCAACTGTGTTGTTTTGCCTGCTTTTTTTTGCAATTTAGCTACTTTAATAGCATTGGTCTGAATTTCTAGGTTTTGATGGATGATCTCCAAAAGGTTATCTAAAGCCATCAACTCATAATAGCTATCTGCAATTTCGGCAATCAAGTTGGTGATCATAAAATTTCGACCTTCCACACTTGCCAAATAGCGTGTAAGTGCTGCTTTTTTTGCATTTCTCAACTTTTTCCAGATATCTACCTCCCATTTGGCATAAGCCCCTATTGCAAAATTAGGTAAGGGGGCGGGAAATTCCCTTCCATCTCTAATTTCCAATTGTTCTTCCACTGCACCATTTCTAGTAAATTTCCCAACTTTTTCTACTTCTGCGGCTCCCCCCAAACGTAGCGATGGCAGGAACTCTCCTTGTCTGACCTCCACTTCATTTTGCTCCATCTGCATTTTCTGTAAAAAGATATTCAACTCCTGATTATTTACTAAAGCGGTATCAATCAAGGCCACCAAATTGCTATCGTTAAAAAACAGTCGCCAGTTTATGCTTGCACAATTGCTGTTGTCTGTGTTTTCCGAATATGAGCTGGGTGTTGAAGTTTGGGCAGTTTTGCTAAGCACCTCTAAAGGCTTACAGGATCCCAAGAATAGTAAGATTAGCCCAACAGCAAGTATGCTATAAATATTTCTAGTTTTCATTTTTTATATTTTTAGTAGTCTCCTGCGCCCTCTTTTTCCTAAAAGTGAGCAAAAGGCGCATTTTCAGACCATAATTCTTTAATGTATTAAGCATCTTCATCTTCCACTGCCCTATTTAGATATTCAGCTATGTTGATGGGATTCATAAGATCTTCACTCAAGGGATCTTGATCTTCATCTTTAATTATGGATCGTCCATTGATTAACTTTGCAAAAATGTAGTAAAGCCCAGGAATAATCAGTACCCCAAATAGGGTGCCCATGAGCATACCGCCCATAGCCGAACCACCAATGGTTTTATTTCCAATGGCCCCTGCGCCATGAGCAATAACCAAAGGAATCAACCCTGCCACAAAAGCAAAGGAAGTCATAAGAATAGGTCGGAAACGCACTTTAGCCCCTTCTACAGCTGCTTCAAAAATAGTAGCCCCTTCTTTCTGTTTTTGCACAGCAAACTCTACAATGAGTACAGCGTTTTTACCCAATAGTCCTACTAACATAATGAGTCCAATTTGAGCATAGACATCATTGGCCAAGCCCATCCATTGTAAGAGTGTAAAAGAACCAAAAATTCCTACAGGTAAAGAAAAGACTACCGCTAATGGCAAAATGAAACTCTCATACTGGGCAGCTAAGACCAAGTAGACGAAAATGAGTACCACCATAAAAATATAAAGTGCCTCGTTTCCTCTTTGCGCCTCATCAAAGGAAAGTCCTTCCCAGGCAATATCGTACCCTCGGGGTAAGGTTTCTTCAGCTA
>CAZOLU010000005.1:8071-28045 GCA_964580485.1 uncultured Saprospiraceae bacterium
GCCTTTAGGCAAGGTGGCTTCAGCCACCTCTCGAATTGCATGAATCGCATCACCAGAGGTAAAGCCTGGGGCTGGCAAACCTCTTATTGCAGCTGAGTTGTAGAGGTTGTACCGAGTGATTTCATTAGGCCCTTGAGTCTTTTTCAACTTCATAAAAGAAGAGTAGGGTACCATTTCGCCTTCTTCATTTTTGACAAATAGATTTTCTAGGTCAGAAGGGTATTTTCTGTATTCTGGCCCAGCCTGCACATACACTTTAAAGAAGCGACCAAAACGTATAAAACCCTGTTCGTAAGTACTTCCGATAAGGATATTGAGGTTTTCGATGGCATTTTCAATAGAAACCCCTTTTTGCATAGCCACTTTATTATCAATAATCAACTCATATTGAGGATAGTTGGCTGCATAGAAAGTAAACAAGCCTTTCAATTCCTTTCTTTTGCGCAGCTCTCTCATAAAATTTTGATTGATCTTATCAAAAGCTTGATAATCTTCAGAGGCATTCTTTTCTAAAAGACGAAGGGAGAAGCCACCAGAAGAACCAAAGCCTGGTACTGCAGGAGGTTCAAAATACTCAATGATGGCACCCAAGTTTTTGGTCTTTTCTTCCAATTCTTCCATAATTTCATGTACAGAGTGCTCTCGTTCCGACCAGTTTTTGAGGTTAATCAGACAAGTTCCCGCATTAGATCCACGCCCTTCTGTCATAATTTCATAACCCGCTAAAGAAGAAACCGACTCTACGCCTTCTACCTCCTCAGAAATTTTCTGAAGTTCTTTGGCCACCTGATTGGTTCGCTCTAAGGTAGAGCCTGGAGCCGTCTGAATAATCGCATAAATAATTCCTTGATCTTCTCCTGGCACAAAACCAGAGGGGAGTACCTGATTGATGCCAAAGATTCCCACACCAAAAAGCAGCAGTATGAGGAAGGTGATGATTCTTCGATTGACAATTAGACGCAGGAAACGAACATAGCCTCCTGTCACCCAATCAAAGCCTTGATTGAACCAATGAATCAACAGCCCTATTCCCCATTTTTTCTTTCCAGGCTCATGTTTTTTCAAAATCATGGCGCAAAGCACGGGGGTTAGGGTCAAGGCTACAATGGCCGAGAGGATAATAGCACTTGCCATGGTGATGGAAAACTGCCGGTAAAAGGTTCCTACGGGTCCGGTCATAAAAGAGATCGGAATAAATACCGAAACCATGACCAAAGTAATTGCGACAATAGCTCCGCCAATTTCCCCCATCACTTTGCGAACCGCATTATAGGGAGATAGATGTTCTTCCTCCATTTTGGCATGAACAGCCTCTACCACCACGATAGCATCATCTACTACAATACCAATAGCCAGCACCAAAGCAAATAGGGTGATGAGGTTGATGGATAGCCCAAATAGCTGCATGAGAAAGAACGTACCAACCAAGGATACGGGCACCGCAATAATAGGTATGATGGTTGATCGCCAATCTCCTAAAAAGATAAATACCACCAAAGCCACCAAAACAAAGGCATCTCTCAAAGTATGTACTACTTGCTCGATAGATGCATCTAAAAACTGTGATACATCATAGCTAATTTTGAAATCCATGCCAGGAGGAAAATCCGCTTTAAGTTCTGCTAATTTTCCTTTGACCTCTTCAATCACCGTACTAGCATTGGTTCCCACGTTTTGTTTCAAAACAATAGAAGCAGAAGGAAGACCATCAAGGTTAGAGTAAATATCAAAAAACTCACTTCCTAGCTCTACTTCTGCAATATCCTTGAGATAAACAATCTCGCCTTCCTCATTTTCTCGAATGATGATGTTTTTATACTGTTCTGGTTTATTGTAACGCCCTTGATAGGTTAGCACATATTCTAAGGATTGTGCCTGGATTCCAGAGCTTCGCCCAAGTCGACCTGGTCTAGCAATCAAGCTTTGCTCTTGCATGGCCTCCATCACCTCTTCTGCCGAAATATGATACGCCCTCATTCGGTCGGGTTTTAGCCAAATACGCATCGCATACTTCCGGCTCCCTAAGATGTTGGCTCTTGCAATTCCGTTGATTCGCTGAATTTCAGGAATCATTCTGGTGTAAGCATAATTGTAAAGAAATTTTTCATCCGCCTCTTTATCCTCACTATATAAGTTTACATACATCAACATACTGGGCTGAATAGGTGTGATGATTACTCCTTCTCTTTGTACTAATGGAGGTAAAAGAGGCATGACTTGATCTACCCGGGTTTTTACCAAAACTACGGCACGGTTGGGATCTGTGCCTGGCTCAAAAACTACCCGAATAGTGGCCTCTCCTGCACTAGTGGCATCAGAGGCAATATAGCGCATCCCTTGTACGCCATTGATAGCCGTTTCGACGGGGATGAGTGTGGACTTGGTGAGTACATCGGCGCTTGCGCCAGGGTAAGCAATAAAAATATTGACTGTGGTTGGCGCAATTTCTGGAAATTGCGAAACGGGCAACTGTCTCATGGCTAGCAATCCCATAAATACAAACATAATGGAGACCACCATAGCCAAAACAGGTCTATGCAGAAATCTACTAAACATAATTCTAAAATTTTATTATCCGGGCAATCGCAATAATTGCCTCAAAGATGTTTTCAATGAATGATTAGGCATGTATCAGCAGTAGCAATGCACTACTCTGCATACAACTCTAAATTGTTCAAGACCTCTTCAGCAGCCAAAAGCTGCATTTTAATTTGGTCTCCATTGTCAACCTTTCGCAAACCGTCTAATAAAATTTTATCATTAAGGTCTAGCCCTTTTACAACTTCGTACAAATGAGGAAGCTCACAGCCTACCACAATTTCTCTGGAGCTCAGATGGCCTTCTTTATCTACAACATAGACGTATTTTTTATCTAGTATTTCAAAAGTGGCTTTTTGTGGAATCAAAATGGCAGACTTCAAGGCCACGGGTAATAAAACATTGCCCGTTTGCCCATGTCTGAGTATCCCCCTGGGATTGGGGAAAGTTGCCCGGAATGCAATGTTCCCCGTACTGCTGTTAAAATCTGCCTCTATGGTTTCGATCACCCCTTCTTCTTCAAAGATTTGCTTATTGGCCATTTGAAGCTTCACTTTTGGCATTTTCTTTAAAGAGGCATTGTAAGTATAGTTGAGGTATTCGGCCTCAGGCACATTGAAATAGCACCAGATTTTGCTGTTATCTGATAGTGTAGTTAGGAGTTCTCCACTCTCTAATAAACTTCCTAAACGAGTTTCATGAAAACGGCCAACAATTCCGTTGAAAGGGGCTTTAATTTCAGTAAATCCGAGGTGGGTCTCTGCTAGGGCGAGTTCGGCTTTAGCTTTATCCAGTTTGGCCTTGATCAAGGCGAGCTCTGCCGCAGCCACAATATTGCTGTCTGCCAAAATTTTAGTGTTCTGATACTCAATTTCAGCAAAACTGACTTCGGCTTGTGCCTTTTGGACTTCTGCTTCATAAATATTAGGGACAATTTTGAACAGGAGTTGTCCCGTTCTTACTAGCTGTCCTTCATCTACAAAGATCTTTTGCAGATAACCTTCTTCCAAAGCTCTCAGTTCAATATGCTGTGCAGAACGAAGTTGGCACACATACTCTTTATAAATCATGGTATCTTTTTTCAATGGGGTAGTTACTTTAAAGACCATTCCTTCTGGATGCCCATGACCTCCTGGCTGTACATGGCCTTCTGCATGCACGGCTATATCTTCATGACTACAGCTAAATGTGAATGGCAGGATAATAAGCGTAAGATATATTGGTATATTTTTCATTCTAATATTTTTTGTTCATGCCTGTAAAGCCTTTGCCTTGGTATGCATCAATACTTTAATGGTTTAAATAAGGTATTAGATACTTTGTAGCTTTCCCTCCAAACAAGTGCTAGAGGTAAAACAGACTGGCAAAAGTATTACAATAACCTGTAAGTCATTTTCAACAATTCACAAGCATCCGAGCTTGACTTACAAACTAAGGCAGTAAAATTTCACAAATTATTATAGGAGTTGATAAATGCCTTGAGATGGATTTCACCTCAAATAGCAATATGGCAAACCTAGAGTTAAAGCTTCTCCCTAGGTTTTTATGTGAAATATTAGAATGGATTAACAAAGGAAAACACAAAAAAGCAAATAGGTAGCCTGATTGTGCCATAAAACAAGTTTTGTCTTTTTTAGGAGAGATCTTACAAAACATTGCTCAAATACATTTTGTAAATAGTTAATGCTAGCTAAACTACAAAATGTAGGAAGAAGAGAAATATTAGAGAGCTCCGTTTCAGATTTCTTTTCTCGCAGCTCTTCATTCAAGTCTTCCTCCAGCTCTTTTTCAGAGTTTTCATCTTCCTGAGGCTCAGGAACTTCTTTATGCTGAGGAAACGAAGCTTTAAAGTCTTGAGATAAAGCAATATGGGTTGAGTAGGGATTCAGATCCCAGCTTTTCAAGTCCTCTACATTAGAGCCCAATACTACATTAGTCCAAACTAAAAGGATGGGTAATAGCAGTATTCTGAAATAATATGGAATTCTTGTTTTAAGCATTTTTCATCTTTATAAAGACCTTAAAAATGATTATTCCCAACTCTAGAACCATACAAATTTAGCGAAACATTTTGTTTAATACAATGATCTAGGTCATACTTTATCTTTTTAGGGTATTTCTTTTCAAATTAGGTACTCCCTTCCAAAACAGAAGGTATAGTGGATTGCCTAGCATAAAAAACCCCACCCATTAAAACAATGGGCAGGCGATCAACAAGTGTTTCCCCTAAACGCAGAGGAGCTTAGTGATGCTCCAAATCTGGTATAGGTTCTAAATTATCCGTAGGGTGGCTATGTTTTTTTCCTAAATCTAGATGGTATCCAACCGACAACTGTAGCAAATGTGTTTCAATAGTATTAGTCCCCCAATCCAATTGATTCATATAAGCTAGTTCCACAGAAAACTTGGGGTTGAATTTATATCCCAGGCCGAGATACAACCAGTTTCTTGATAGTTTTTTGAACAGTAAATAATCGTATTGATCAATCCAGATCTCATCAAAAATATGAGCATAGAGTTCCTGCTCCTTCTTTGTTGTTACGAGGAGGAACTTCAAGATCATACGATAACGAAAGCGATTGGCAAAATCCATCCCATCTTTAACCATATCCTCGGCCTCCGCTTGCCAGCGATCGCTAAAGCGATGCTCCAAGCGATAGCGATGACTAAACTCCAGCTTATGCAGTTGGTGGTGTAAGGTGACTTGCTCCCAGATATTGTGTTCATTACTCGGTCCAGGATTAAAATTAGGTGCAACCCCCCAATCTCTTACATAGCTATAGCCCCCTGCTATATCCACCTTAGGGTTAAAAGCATAATCAATATAAGGGCGGATCAACAAGGTTCTCCAATTTTTCACCCAATCGTCTCGACGAACATGAATTTCACCTGCCAAGCCCCAATGGGAATTCAGCTTTACCTGAGGATGTAAAAACAACCAATTGTTGAAATTACCTGTCTCCGTAGTAGGGGCATGATGAGTTTGAGCCTTTAGAGCTCCGATATTTAGTATAAAACTTGCAAAAAGTACTAATGTGTAGTGCATGGGTGTTCTTTTTTATGATTTTCGGTTTGGTCGTTGAAGGTGTAGTGAAGCCCTATTGCTAAAATATTGGTCGTGATATAATGGTTATCTGCATCGTGTGCATCATAATACACATTGAGGTAGCCCATTTCCATGGAGCCATGTGGTACAAATTTCCAACCTAGACCTACATAAAACTTATTTTCATAGAAAGCTGAGGGCATAAGATTATTTTGTTCCGCCAACCATATATCATCAAACACTTTAACATATAGATCTCGGTGAGATTTAAAATGTGTAACGGGAATCAACACTTTTAATTTATATCGAAGGGTATTTTCAAAGGTTCTCCCCTTTTTCGTCCATTCATCATGACCTTGATGCCAATGGTCTATAAAGCGCTGTTCTAAACGGTAGCGGTGCACTACATGCACATATTTGCCCAAATGATGGTGGAAAGACACCTCTTCCCATATATTATTTTCATAGGTAATGCCTGGCAGGGGTAGAGGATCTACAGGATGAGAAGCTAAAAAACTATAACCTACTCCAATTTTGATATGTTCATCCACCTTATAGCGAATATATGGACGTATCACCTGCTGGAAGCAATCTTTCATAAGGTCTTCCCGACGTAAGTGTAGCTCCAAACCTGTACTAAATTTGGAATTGAGATCGACATCAGCTTGTAGCAAAAACCAATTGCTAAACGGACGTTTTAAGGTATTTTGAGCAGATAGGGAAATCGTAGATAAATGGCAAACGAGTGCGATACTTAGGAGTTGAAAAAGACGCATGGTTATATTTATGGTTTGATAGTAACAAATTCAATGACTACTCTTAGGTACGCTGTATCTGAAATGATGACGTACCTCCCTCATGCTAAGCATAAAGGTGCATTAGTAATTGAATTGATATTCAACCATAAAAAATATAGGAGTGATAAACTTTGTAAAGTGAGCCTGGCCAATAGGAGATTTCAGGCAGTATAGGATGGGCAATTAAGGGTTGTAGAATCTGCCCTAATGCAAGTACTTTTGGAGTATCTTGTAGTTGCCAATCACCTAACCAATTGCTGAGTTGAAACAATAATTCAGCATCGGGGCCATCCCCTGCTGCGATTTGTTGGCTACAATGGCTTTGCCAATTATTATACTCTTGGAGTTCTCTTTCCTCCTCCTCTACTACTTCCTTTGCTTCTCGACAGAGTGTTAGCTCAGCCGTTAGCACCTCGGTACCAAAGCTAAGCAAAACAGCAAAAAGTAATATGGAAAAGATAAAGCGCATAGCCATTTTTGATTTTGATAATTCAAAAATAGCTTCTGTTTTTTATACGCTTTGTGAAAAGCATCACATAAGCAGAAAATATTTTAAATCAATTCTTCTGCTGCTTTTTTCAAGGCAGCTTTGGCTAGGCTTAGGGCTTTGGCCAATTGTTGCGCTCGGTCAAGGTAGGTATTGTCTATAACAATAGCGTCTTTGGCTTGGCGTAGAGGGCTGTCTGCCCGGGTAGAGTCGATGCGATCTCGCTCCAATAGGTTTTTAGCCACCTCATCTGCATCTAAGTTTTGATAGCCCTTGGCTTGCAATTCGCTCAGGCGGCGTTTTGTACGCAATTGTAGACTTGCGGTCATAAAGATTTTGAGTTCGGCATCGGGGAAAACCACCGTACCTATATCTCGCCCATCCATCACCAGACCTTTGGCTTTGCCCATGACTTGTTGGCAGGCCACTAGAAAGCGTCGAACAGCAGAGATAGTACTAACGGGACTCACAAAGTTGGAGACCCGCATCTCTCGAATTTCCTGCTCTACATCTTTGCCATTAAGGAAGGTGTGGTTTTTTCCTGCAACTTTTTTAAATTCAATTTGAATTTTTTCCAGTGCTTCTTGTATAGCTTGCGGATTCTCTATGTCAATAGTATGATTAAGAAAATAGAGAGTAACGGCTCGATACATAGCACCAGAATCTACATAGATATAGTCTAGTTTTTTGGCGAGATCTTTTGCTAGGGTGCTTTTGCCGCATGCGGCAAAACCATCAATGGCAATTGTGATTTTTGAGTCCATGTCCAACAAGTATTAAGCCCTAGCCTTTGGGCAGTAAAGTTTAAGACAAAGATACTACAAAAGCAAGACAATCGCAAGGATGGTAAAAAATATGGCGGATGAATCAGAAGAAATCTGCCCTCACTTTCTCCTACAACTGTTTCAACAAGCGATTCCACAACTGAGTGTAAGGGATAATCTCCAACTCATCTAAAAGTCCTCTGTACCGAAAAGGTTGAGCTTCCAAACGTTCTAGGTATTTTTTATACACCCCTATTTGAGAGAAATCAAAATCTGCCTTGGCCAATTGCTGTAAGAGTTTTATAAATTGTAAAGTTCTAAACTGTTCTTCTGCACGCAATTGCCGATAAGCAATAGACTTCAAACGCTCAATTCGCTCATAAGCTTCGCTATATTGCTCTTGTTCAATCCAAAATAAAACCTGTGCAATCATCTGCAAAACCATCAACATGCGTTCTGATCGACCATAGAGTAGAGGCTCTGCCAAGAATTTCTTGAGTTTAAAACGTTTTTTAGCATAACGTCTTTTCAAACTCGGCTTTTTTGCTCTGAGTTGAGGTATTGTTTTTTGTAAGTAAGCCAAATAGGTTTCGAAAACCAACCATTTCTCCTGTTCTACTTCGCTTAAATTAGCAAAACGCTTATCTCCTATGATCTGATAAAAGATATCTTGTGCTTTTTCATAAGCAGCAGCATGCATCGCCAAAAGAAAATGATACTCCAAAATGCTATCCCAAGCATCCGTTTTTCCTAAGGCAGCTTCTATATTGCTAGCCATTGGATGATCAATAGTAGCTTGGCCTTTTGCTTTCAAATGAAGTAAGGCGGAAATCTTTTTTACTCCGATCTCGCCTAGCTTATCTTCACGATAATAATCGGGATGCTCCAAGACATAACTTTCTGCCTTTAGGCAAATGTCTAGCATCTTTTGGTAGTCACCTAGTATTTCGTAATGAATCGCCCAAACCAAATAATGGTTGTAATGCACAATCGGAGATTCGTATATTTTGGAAAGTCCTTCTAAAGCCTGACAATACAACTCAATTTTTTCTTCAATTCCTTTGTTTTTGGAGGCGGGTTTGTAATAATTGGTGGCTACTCGTTGAAATAACTCTTCCGAGCGAATTTCGGCATCTAATACATGTTGAAATTCCTTGCAATACTGATCATACTGCTCATAAAGTTTAGCATCTTCTTCTCTTAGTGCATAATGCTCCCGTAAAATTCTAGCACAATTGACAATAATATCTGCAAACTGAAATTTCAATGCAATACCTAAAATCTGCCGTGCTAGATATGCTGCGGTAATATAAGCCTTATTCGACATTAAAATCTTGACTAAGGTCCAGTCTTTATTACAAGAAAAATATGCACGATTGTAATTAGAAGCTGCGGGTTGATTAACATCTAAAAAAAAGAGGGTATTGAACAGGCGTTTTTTGAAACGAGATTTTAATTGCCGATATTTATCTTCTGCAGGGCTACAACCATAAATATACTCGGCAGCACTTTCATCAGAATCAATTTTCCCAGCCATCAGCGCCTCATAAAAATCATTAAACTTGCTACTTTTTTGCTGTAGCGAATAGTCATCAAAAATTTCTATTTTACGTACCTTTTTCTTGGTAACAATTTTGGCAATTTCTAATAAGTGCTTCATAACGACTTGGGGATAAGCCTAAAATAATCTTATAAAATAGCGTCACAAATTAACAGATTACAAAATAAGCAGTTTTTATTCAAAAAATCTACTTTTCAGACTAAAAAGGGAAAAACCGTAAAAAATTTTATAAACCCGTACATATTTTCGAAGCCTAAAGGCAACGACTTGCGTAGATCAGAAAAATTACCCCTTAAGGGGTTAATTTTTAATCCAACTGCGCAAGCTGTATCCTTTCCCTGGGGATGCTCCAAAGGAGTCCTTGGGACTTTTGGCATAGGATTCAGTAAAATTCATTGAACTGCTGTTCAAACTTTACTTCGCACAACAGAACTTCAATTTGTGTACGGTTTTATAAAAAATTTACTTTAAATCCTGCTATTGCAACATCAACAAATATTTTTTCAAAAAAAAGCTGTCACAATTTTAGCTATTTCCCTAAAAAACAAAACTTGACAAGGATAGTTTTTAAGGAACTTCATCAAGGCATTACAATACTTTTGAGGTTCACAAACTCTAAGATACCTTCTCTTCCCAACTCTCGACCGATGCCCGACTGCTTGATTCCACCAAAAGGAGTAGTTGCAGCAGACCGTACCAACTGATTGATGGCCACCGTTCCAGCCTCAATAACTTTGGCAATACGAAAAGCCCGTTCCTCATTCTTGGTCCAAATAGAAGCTCCCAACCCAAAGATCGTATCATTGGCTAGATCAATAGCTTCTTGTTCAGACTGCACCTTAAAAAAGCTAGCCACAGGACCAAATAACTCTTCTTCATAAGCTGGCATTCCTTTTTGGATATTGGATAAGATCATAGGGTGAAATACCGCCGAATCGCCAACCCTTCCTCCAGCTAGCTCTATGACCGCCCCTAGCTCCACTGAACGATCGACCTGCGCTTGTAGCTCCTTGGCCAAATCTACCCGAGCCATGGTGGTGAGTTGACTTTCAGGATACATAGGGTCGCCAAATTTCAGAGCAGCTGCACCAGCTTTAAAGGTCGCTAAAAAGTCCTCATAAACTTGCTCATGAATAATAAACCGTTTGGCGGCGATGCAGGTCTGCCCGTTATTGGCAAAACGAGATTGCAAACCCACTCGAACCGCCTCTTGCAAATCGGCATCTTCCAACACAATAAAAGCGTCCGAGCCACCAAGCTCTAATACCGCAGGCTTGATCTCTTTTCCAGCAAGAGCCCCTACGGCCGAGCCGGCCCGATTGCTGCCCGTTAAGGCCACCCCTTGCACCGCAGGACTTTCTAACACCTGGGACAGATCTTCAACACTGGCAAAAAGGTTTTGAAAAAGTCCAGGAATTTCGGTAACCTCGTTGAATAGGGCTTCGATGGCTAGTGCCACCCGTGGCACATTAGGCGCATGCTTGAGCAAAGTTACATTCCCTGCCATCAAGGCTGGTACCGAACAGCGAAATACTTGCCAAAAAGGAAAGTTCCAAGGCATAATTTGAAGAATAACTCCCAAGGGCTGATGACTGACCCAGCTCGATGCACTTCCCTCCACTTTACGATCCGCCAAAAATTGTTCGGCCTCTTTTGCATAATAGCGGCATAGCAATGCACATTTGGCGAGCTCGGCACTTGCTTGAGCAAGGGGCTTGCCCATCTCTTCAGTAATTAGCTGAGCATACTCCTCTTGGCGTAGCTCCAACAAGTCCGCAATTTTAAAAAAAATGACTTTTCGCTCTGAAAAAGTACGCTGTCTCCAGTCTTTAAAAGTTTGAGCAGCTAAATCAATTTTTTTAGCAATACTTTGCCAAGATTCAAAATCATAATTGGTATACACCTGTTTAGTGTAGGGGTTTTCGGAACAAAATTTGGATTCCATTGGTTCTTATTTTTATAAAATCTTGATCTTATACAGGAATAACCTTATCTTTGTGCAAAAAAAGAGCACTATCTTTCAAGACACAAAGCTATGGCATATTATTTGGTGCAATTACAACACAAATTCATAGGGATTGTTAAGAGCATGTTTAAATTTCTATCTACTTGTTAAATTCTAGTCTTTTACCATAAGATTAGTGACTTAAAATACTAACTATCGGTACCTAAAAATTTAAACATCTCTAAATTCATTAAATAATCTGCCCATAAATCTTCTTTTTTTCGTTTTGACGGTAACAAATCTATAAAAATAACCATAAATAATTGTTACGCCCAATAGGGTAAGTACATTCCCAAAATTTAAACTGTTTTAAACTACACATTCTACTAAACTAAATAATAAAGACATGAGAAAGATTTTCGGTTTTGCATTGTTCTTTGCTGTATTAACTGTATTCACAGCTTGTAACAATTCTCAAAATAATTCAGATGCAGCAGAAGCTCCCACTGCAGAGTCTATTGAAAAAACTCGTAGTATGAGTGCTACTAAGAAAAAAGCTGCTACGGCCTACTACTACAAATCTCTTGCAGTTTTTGAAAAAGGTAAGATTCAAAACAATATGAAACTAGAAGATTTGGGTGGTGACTTTGAAGGTAAAGCCGTAAATCTTGTAGTACTTTATGATACAGAAGCTCCTTGGGCTAATGTTTTCAACTCAGGTGATGTATCTAAAACTGGTGATGACCAGTTTAATGCCTTGTTGGAGGGGTACAACCTTGCTATTGTAAAGCAATTTGAATTAGACGAAATGAATGAAGGTTTGGTCTTGGAACCGAATGCCTCTATTGATGATCCCGTAGAAGCTGCTCGTGAAATTTCTATGATTGACTACGTTATGATGGTTCATGTAAAGGAAGTACCTGCAGAAGATGCACCTACTGCGGATAACGACTAATCGTTACACATATCTTAATTTTTGTTAAAAGTCCTGTAAGTTCTTGAAATATAACTTGCAGGGCTTTTCTTTTAGCTGAATAAGCCCTATCTTGTTGTAGGTATCTTTTGATGCTTTATTTACTCAAAAAAGAACTGCCTATGCAACTTGATCCAGAAATATTAGAAGTTATCTATACTAATCATGATCAAGACTTGAAAAGCCTCTCCGATCAAGAACCTATTTTATTGATTTTTCTCAGGCATTTTGGGTGTACCTTTTGTCGGGAAACGCTGGCAGATATGGCTAAAATGCGAGAAGAGATCAAAAATAAGGGAATCCGCCCCGTTATAGTACATATGGCAGAAGAGCACATCGCAACAGAGTACTTCAATGATTTTCAGATTCCCGATATTGATCGCATTTCAGACCCTGATCTAACGCTGTATGAGTATTTTGGACTTTTCAAAGGCACCCTCATGCAACTCTATGGTCTAAAGGTCTGGATTCGTGGTTTTAAGACCATCGTGTTGGATGGCCACAAGGCTCCCTATACCAAAAAAGGATTGGGTAAGGTCAACCAAATGCCTGGGCTCTTTATTATTCACAAGGGACTTTTGCAAGCTCAATTTGTGCATCATTCTGTGGCTGATCGCCCCAACTACCTTGAAGTAGTAGAGCAGTATCTCAAAACCGCTCAAGAAAAAACGAACCACAATCAAGAAGAAGAGGATCTGGTAAATTGATGCCCCTCTCCTACTAAGCTTTACTAATTGGTCTTCATCAAGTTGCCCGTCAATAGTAACAAATCAAACTCCGTTGTTTTGGCATTTAAAAAGGCATCTTGCACGGTCGTCAGTGCTCTGATATAATTGATTTGTATGGTTCTAAAGTCAAAATAATTTAAGGTATTTGCTTTAAAACGCTCTTCTGCAATTTTGAGATTGCGCTCAGCATTTTTGAGTAAAGCTTGGCTCAATGCCAAGACCTCTTGCTGTGATTCGTAGCGATTGAGCGCAATTTTAAGTTGTTGGGTGAGACTGCGCTCCAATTCACTGAGGTTGGTATTGGCCACCTGACGGCGTAAACTCGCCAATTCTATCCCTCTTTTAATTCGCCCACCATTGTAAATCGTGTAGCTGATCGTAAAATTCACTCCTGCCGAAAAAGTAGTTCCGCCTTGCCAATCGTTGGGAATCTGAGGTTGCCGCCCATTGATTTGGTTGAGGGTGAGTTGCTCCGATAGATTTGCCCCCATGCTAATTCTTGGGTATAGGTTGGCTTCCTGTATTTTAATGTCTAGCTCAGCAAGGCGAATATTGGCTTGTTCTACTTTGAGTTGTGCATTACTGTTGATTAAATCCTCTTTTAAGGCCTCAAATTTATAGTTAGGGAGTAAATAATTTAGGCTATCCGTTAGGTTGAAACTAGTTTCGGTCCCCACATCCATCCCCATCGCCAAACTCAGGTTTTGTAAAGCATTTTCATAATTCACTTGTTGCAATAACCATTGAATTGAATCATTCAAATAAGCATCTTGAATTTGCAAGAGATCAAACTCTACGGCTTGGCCAAACTCTCGTTTGGCCTCAATATATCTAATTTTATCTTTAGAAAGCTCCAATACATCGGCCAGAATCTCCAGACGCTTTTGCTGTACTAGAGCGTTGAAATAAGCTTGTGCTACCTGCTGAGCTACATTATCTACTACCACCTGTTCATTCATCCCAGTTTGTTCGGCTAATACGGCCAAACGATCTTTGGTAGTATGTACTCTCCCCCCATCGTAGAGCGTCCACTGTAAGTCTACACTAGCAGTTGCTCCAGTTCCCAAGAGTTGTGCTCCATTCAAGAAGGAAGTAGGGTTTTGGATGTTATTGTAGGTGTTGGAATTGTTGAGATTTGCACTAATTGTAGGATAACGCCCTGCTTCTCCCCAGTGGTTCTGCATTTCAGCAGAGCTAGTGTTCAGTTTGGCAATCTTTAGATTATTGGCATTCCCCAAAGCGGTTTCTATAGCTTGAGAGAGCGAAAGATCCATCTGCCCCAAAAGGACATTAGAACTGAGTAAAAAACCAACTGATAGGAGTATTAGGCGTTTCATTATGATTTACTAAATTAAATGCTAAAAAAACAAGTTGCCAACTTGCTAAACAGCAGAGCCAACAACTTGTTGTAAAGATATTATTTTGGTCTAAATATTTCGTCTAGAAATAGCTGTATGCCCTAATTCTATCGACTAGTCTATGGGTATCGTGGTTCATGCCCCCATGAAACATCACCGATGATTCTATCACTTCCCATCCACTTCTTTCAGCAACTCTTTCACAGCCGCCTCGATTTGCTGATCTTCCCCTTTCATCACCTTGCTGTATTCATTCATTACTTTGACATCTGGCTCTAGTTGAGTATTCTCCAAATACACTCCATCTAGAGTCATCATTCCCACCTGAGGGATACCGAAGACCATTCCATTTTGCATGCTTTCCCACCAAACCGCAGTAGCTGTACCAGGTACAGGCATTCCAATCAATTTGCCAATGCCCAGAGCTTTGTAAGTGTAAGGAAACATATGTGCATCTGAATAATTCCCCTCTCCCATTAAGACAGCGGAAGGTTTAGACCACTTGAACATAGGCTCTGTGCCTAAATCTTGCCCTCTTGGGCGAATTTTGAGATAGATCTCACCACTTAGGAAAGTAGCCAAATCATCATGCAACCATCCACCTCCATTAAAGCGGGTATCTACAATTAAAGCCTCTTTTTGGTAGTTGAGCCCCAAAGCTTCCTCGTATACTGTTTTGAAACTCTGATTGTTCATTCCACGCACATGTACATAGCCCACACGACCATTCGATAGTTTTTCTGTCAATTTGCGGCAATTTTCTACCCAATGCTCATAGCGCAGGTTCATTTCTTGCCCAAAAGAGATAGGTTTCACCCGTGCTTCCCAACGCTCACCAGATTCAGGATTATAAAAAGAAAGCAGCAAGTAATCCCCTACACGACGATTGAGTAGAGTCCAGTAATTCATATCAGCAGTGATCTCCACCCCATCAATTTGCTCAATAATAGTACCTGCAGTCACCTTAGAATTTGCCTTATCCAAGGGGCCCTTTTTCATAATTTCAGATAACTTGATTCCTTTACCTTTGTAAGTATAATCGATAAAAGCGCCCAAAGCCGCAGTTTGGTCTGCTCCCGACTGGCGTTCCCGATAGCGGCAGCCCGTATGCGAAGCATTCAACTCACCCAACAACTCACTTGCCATTTCAGCAAAGTCATGCCCATTATTGATATGAGGTAAGAAACGAGCATATTCCTTTTTGTAGAAATCCCAATCGACTCCTTGTAGATCCTCTCGGTAGAATTTCTTCACGACTTGTCGCCAGATATGTTCAAACAAATATTCTCTTTCAGCAGCAGCATTCAGTTCCATCTCCCCTTTCATAGGCACAGTGGTTTTCTTATTATCTTTTACTCCAATTTGATGGATTTTTCCTCGACTGATTAGATAGAGAT
Source organism: uncultured Saprospiraceae bacterium (assembly GCA_964580485.1). Taxonomy (GTDB): domain Bacteria; phylum Bacteroidota; class Bacteroidia; order Chitinophagales; family Saprospiraceae; genus Saprospira. Next base: position 23,666 of record CAZOLU010000005.1, read on the forward strand.
ATTTGCCATCCTTGCTCATAATCAAAGCACCCGGAGCACCTTTGAGCTTCTGCTTGATCTTGGTTTCGCGGGTACGCAAGTTGGTTTCCCAAAGATCATAACCTTTCTCAAAAGAAGTCAGATAGTACAAAGTTTCCCCATCCTTATCCACTACTGCATCTGATAAGCGAGAGGAATGAATCGTCAATTTTGCTTTACGATCATAGATTCCATCCAACTCAATTTTAATGGGCTCTAAAGGCTTACCCTCTTTAGCCTCCTTCTTATTTTTATCTTCCTTATCTTTTTTGCCTTTCTTTTTATCATCCTTATCCTCTTCTTTATCCTCATCCTTCTTATCTTTTTTCTCCTCTTTTTCCATTTCCTTCATCAACTCATACTCTTCCTTGGTCAAACGGTATTTATCATAAGCATCCTGAGTGAGGAACATCGCATAAACATGATTTTTCATACCATCTCGATCCGAAAACCAGATTAGCATCTCTCCGCCCATCATCCATTTGGGAGAACCATCTGAATAGCCTGAACGGGTTAGGTTAATTACTTCGCCCATTCCATCAGACTTGATTAGGCCAACCTCTCCAATCCATTGAGCATTTTGATTAAATTCTACCAAAAACCACTTTCCATCGGGCGACCATTCATAATATTGATCACCATCCGAATAAGAATAATTGGTTTCCCCTTTTAGGATGGTTCGGATAGCTTTGCTTTCTAAGTTGATGACTTTTAGGCTCACCCGTTCTTCCAAGAAAGCAACTTCTTTACCATCAGGAGAGTAGGCAGGTTGGAAAGTTTCGGCTTTAGAAGTTAAAATAGCTTCTTCCTCCAAAAGGGTAGCATTAAAAAAGTACTTTTCCTCTTCACGCTTAATTTTAGTCTGATACAAGTTCCAGCTCCCTTCACGCTCAGAAGCATATAGAATAGAACGGCCATCAGGGCTAAAGCTCACAGAACGCTCCTGTTCGGGAGTATTGGTAACACGTTTGGTAGTTCCATGTTCGATAGAAGAAACAAATACCTCTCCTCGAAACACATAAACCACCTCCTTATCATTCGGCGACACATCAAACTCAGAAGCAGAGCGTACGGGTACAATTGAAATATCATTATAACGACGATCTGTATTGATTTGAATCTTCACCTTTTTCGCTTCGCCCCCAGCTTTCATCGTATAAATTTCCCCATTATAATGAAAGCATAGTGTTCCATCTTTAGAGATGGATAAAAAGCGTACAGGATGTTTCTCAAATTTAGTCAGTTGTTTGCGATTTTTCATTCCACGGATCTCCACAGCATGTACATTAAAGGTACCACTTTCTTCACTGAGGTAGTAAAGGGTTTTATCGTCAGCAGAAAAAACTGGATCACGATCCTCTCCTTCAAATTCGGTGGCTTTGGTAAACATCCCGTTCTGTTTTTCATATACCCAAATATCACGGGTTACCGAAGAAGTGTGATGTTTGCGCCAAGGATCTTCATAACCTTTTTTATCTTGAAAAGCCATCATGCTCATCTTGGAGTTGGGGCGGCAGTTTTCGGCAGGAATGGTCAGCATTTGTTCTACTCGACCACCTTTAGTTGGTACAGCATAAAGTTCTGGCATTCGCCCCGAAGGAAACTGTTGGTTAGCCACAGCATCCAAACGCATAGAACTGAATAAAATCATTTTTCCATTAGGTGTAAAAGCGGAAGGTTCATCATCTGAGGAATGATAGGTCAGGCGTTGCGGCTCTCCCCCCTCTGCTGGCATTACAAAAACATCAAAATCACCATAACGATTTGAAGCAAAGGCAATACTATTTCCATCTGGCGACCAAACGGGCATATAATCATGAGCTTGATGTAGGGTCAAAGGTATAGCAGTACCACCAGTTGCAGCCACCTTATACAAATCCCCTTTATAACTGAATACAATCGTTTTCCCATCGGGAGAAATTGCAGGATAGCGCATCCAAAGTGGAGTCATGTCCTCTTGTGCCATTAGCGTTAAGGACATCCAAAAACAGAGGGACAACACCAGATATTTTTTCATCATGCTGATTTAGATTTTTGATTAGGAAAGAATACCAACAAAAATACAAAAATATAGCTATTGGGCAAGATCATTAGACCAATATAAGCTAGAGGTCCATCAACGAAAGTCCCATTAGCAAAACTTAAAACCGAAAAACCAATTTGTTGATCATGAGGTAGTATAGCTTATTGATGGGCACTACTGGAGCAGCGTCATAGTTTAAGGTATAGCGTACCGAAAAGCTTATATTTTTGTTTAGATTAAAATTGAGTCGAAAATCTGCTGAAAGCCGAGGTGATAAAATCTGCTCATTGGGTTGAGCCTGCACATAACCCACCACATAAATATCGGCAAGCTCATTGAGCTGGTGCTTGTAGGTGATATGACTATTGAGTTTGATGAGATGGTTTCTAATGGGGGTATCATCTGCAATAAAAACCGTATCGGGCACTCCCGAATAATTCCAGCGTTCATTTTCGTACATAGCCCCCAGTACTACAAAAAGTGATAGTTTTTCTTTTTCAAAGATACGCCATCTCAAATTAACCCCTCCCAAGATGCGCTCCTCCATACCCCGTATACCATCGAGCTGGTACTGTGTAAAAAACTCTGGATGCAAGCGCCAATGCTTTTGAACACGAAATCGGTAATGCCCATAACCCCCATTCACCAGATTTTGGCTCCCTGTTCTAAACAGCATAAATCGCCCCGCCAGCATCATCACATTCCCTCGCCACCAATGCGAAAGATCTGCTCGAGTGTCGAAAGATACGATCAAACTCGTTTGCTTGTTGAGTTGCATTCCAAAATCTACATGCCCCTTCCATCGGTTGGCAGAATCGACCACCGTTCCAAAGCCGTCGGCATTTAAAATTTGGCTTTTCAGACTGCTAGTATTACACAAGATCAGTACAAATAGGCCTACACTCCATAGGTTTATCCATTGCTTCAAATCCCCTAATCAAATTTATAGTTCATTAAATCTTCTTGGGTAAATTTACAGTTGATCCACTCGCTATCCAAACGAGCTTTGAGTTTTTCATAAAATTTAATTGCTGGATCATTCCACTCCAAGACTTGCCAGCTTAGGCGCTTAGCGCCTATTTGCTGTGCTTGCCGCACCAAAGCATCCAAGAGTTTTTTACCAATTCCTTGACGGCGCATCGACTCCTGTACCACCAGATCTTCGAGATAAAGTACCTTTCCCTTCCAAGTAGAGTAAGTATAAAAATATAGAGCAAGCCCAACCACTTCCCCCTCCTCTTGTTCTGCTACAAAAAACTCGTAAAAAGGCCGTTCCCCAAAACCATCTTCCAACATGGAAGCTTCCGTAACACTTAGTTCCTGTTCAGCTTTTTCATAAATCGCCAATTCTCGGATGAGTTTCAATGCAGCAGGAATATCAGCAGCCAAACCTTTGCGTATGCTAATCATGAGTTTATCCATTTTAACCAATACTTAGTTCATTCTTGAAATGATCTTCTTAAATACTCAAACTAATCATTTTTCGCAAAACTTTGTTGCATTTTCAGCAATTAAACTTTATTTTCAAAAGGGAGTTGTTGCTCCTACACTTTGTCCAATTGAACTGCCTAATGTAAGAATGGCCAAACCAACAAAAAACAGACAGATTATCCACATTGATATGGATGCTTTTTATGCCTCTGTTGAACAACGTGATTTCCCAGAACTGCGGGGCAAAGCTATTGCCGTGGGGGGAGGCAGTCAGCGAGGGGTAGTTACCACAGCAAGTTACGAAGCGAGGGTATATGGAGTGCGTTCGGCGATGCCAGGTTGGAAAGCCAAGCAACTCTGTCCTCAGCTTATTTTCGTTCCTTTGCGTCCCAAGGCCTATGTAGCAGCTTCACAAAAAATTCGGGAGATCTTTCAGCAATATACAGACTTGATTGAGCCCCTTTCTTTAGACGAAGCTTTTTTGGATGTTACAGACAATAAAAAAGGGATCTCCGCTCCGACTCAAATGGCACAGGAAATTATGAAAGCAGTCTATGAGGAAACCCAACTCACCTGCTCTGCTGGAGTTTCTTATTGCAAATTTCTGGCAAAGATTGCTTCTGATCTCCACAAGCCCAAGGGCTTGACGATCATCAGGCCGCATGCGGCCGAAGCCTTTTTGGAAGAGCTGCCTATCCAAAAGTTTTTTGGTATTGGCAAGGTGACAGCCGAAAAGATGCAAAAACTAGGCATCTACAAAGGTGCTGACCTTAAAAAATGGTCGAAGCTCGATCTGGCCAAGCGTTTTGGTAAACCTGGCATATTTTACTATGATATTGTAAGAGGAATTGACAATAGAGCTGTAAAACCTCATCGCAAACCTAAGTCCCTTGGGGTCGAACGCACTA